>CANHOE010000089.1 GCA_947462175.1 Burkholderiales bacterium
ATCTCGCCGTTGGCAAAAAAGCCGACCAGTGGCACGTCGCCGAGCGCATGCCGCACGATGGCGAGCTCAGCCGATGGCGATCCGAAGTGCGGGCCTCCCCGTCCGGCGCAACTGACATACACCGCGCCGGCGATCTGTCGAGCCAGGTGCGGCGCAGCGCCCGCGTCCCCTCGCTGCAAGGCCAGCGCAGTTTCAAACGGCAGGGTCTCGGGCTCAAGTTCTTCACGGATCTCGGTGCAGATGCGAACCAGGTCGCGCCGCGCGGCGTCGGTGTTGCGCTGGCAGAAGGCGAGCTGCATGCCGCGTTCGACCACATCGGCCACGGCGACCGCATGCCGACCCGGATCGATGCCCACCAGATGGCGCACCCGGGTCTCGGTGCCGAAGTTGCCGCCGCGCGCCTGGGCACCGTCCGGGTCGCTCAGGCCGACGAGCGTGCCGCGCAGACGCGGCAGGGCCTCTCGGGGATCTTGTGGATCGACCTTGAGGTCGCGCAGCAGGCAGCCCAGCGCGGGCTCGTCGTCCAGCGAGACAACGAGGTTGCGCTCCACCGCGGTAACGCGGCGAACCACGCCGATCGGCTGGCAACCCTGGGTGACGCGCGAGATCAGGGGCACCTGTGCGTCGAACGCAACCCCCGACAGGCCGCCGTGGTAAACGCCCTCGGCGATGTGCGTCGCTGGCCCACGCGCAGAGGCCATGCCGCCGAAGAGGTAGCCCGTGGCGGTCTGATCGGCCAGCTCGGCGACCAGTTCGGCGGCATCGTGCGCCGACGCATCTGCATGCACCAGGGCTGTGGCAGCGGCGAAGCCGGGCTGCCCGGACAAGGGCTGCAATCCGGAAAAGACGCGAAAGTTTGCAGGAGCGATATCGCCCAGCATCAGCGACAGAGCGGGCTCGTCAAAGTACTCGACACCATTGCCCGCGATGCCGACGCCGACAGAGCCGACCCAGGCCACCCCGGGCCACTGGCTGCGCAGCGCGGCCAGCAGGGCCTCGGCGGCGGCGCCGTAATGATCGCTGAAGTAGACCCAACCCAGGGTCGGGGTGTCGATGTGATCGGGCAGAGCACGTTGCGCCTCCAGCTGCGCGGTGGCCAGCGAAAGCGCGAAACGCCAGTCAGGGTGCGTGGCGTGAGCGTGAAGGAACAGTTTCATCGTGATGGCCGACCAGAAGGCTTTCGAGGGGTGGCTGCGGAGCGCGGACGTGCGCTGCGGCGCGGCGCTTTCTTGGCGGGGGGCTGACTCGGCGACGGCGTGTCGGCGGACGACTTCGTCGCTTTTGCCGCCGGCACTGTCGCCGCAGAGGCGACCAGCGCTGCGGCTTCGGCCGCGCTGTCCTTCAGCGCGGAAGCAGCCAGTTCGCTGAACTGCTTGGTCAGGGCGCCCCACCATTGCATCGGGTCGACGGCGGGCTTCGCATTGGCCTGTGGCGCGCCGGTGGCGCGTTCCTCGGGCGCTTCGCGCTGGGGCGGCTTCGCAGGTTCGGATGCGGTGCGCTCAGCTGCTGTGGTCGGCATGCGGATCGTCAAAGCGTCGCGCAGGTCGCCCATCTGGACATTCATGGTCTGCAGCGTTGTCAGGGTCATCTTCTGGACCTCGAGCGCCTGGATCGTCGCACCCAGCATCCGAGCGTTCTGTTCGAGCCAGAACTGGACCGTCCGCAATTCCTGGATGCGCTTGTCCAGCTCCTCCGGGTTCAGCGTCGGTGCGACCCACTGACCCATGGCTGGCAACGCTCCGCCGGCGTTCTTGACCAGCCCCTGCAAGAACTCGAAGCCGGGGGCAAATGACGTGAAGGCAGAGGTGTCTGTCATGGGGTCTCCTGGACGCTCGACCCGAGGATTGTGCCCGTCGGGTACCGGCCAATGCTCAGCGGCGTGCGGCACGGCCACCAGATTTCACGGGCGCCGCAGCTCGATGCGCAGCACCCCGGCATCCTGCGTCCAGCGCAGCCGGCCGAGCACATCCATGCCGAGCAGCGGGCGCTCACCGAGAGCCGGTAACGCGATGATTTGCAAGCGTTCGGCGGCGACGCCGCCGTCCAATGCCACGTCAGCACGCACCACCTGGCCGGCCACCACGCCGCCAGCGGTTTTCGATTGCACCGAGCCGAGCACATCGAGCTGCAGTTCGCGCGCCAGTGCCGCCGAGATCGCGGTCGAGGTGGCGCCGGTGTCGACCAGGAAATCGACCTGTCGCCCGTTGATGCGTCCAGGCCAGTGGTAATGGCCATCGGGGCCCCGTGCGATCTCGATCACGCCGCCGTCGCTGTGGAAGCGGGAGCTCTGCTGCTGATGCAGCCACCACTGAACGCCGAGAAAAACCACCAGGCCAAGCAACAGCCACAGCGTGACCACCTTGAAGGTGCGCGGCAACTCCTGGCTCATTGCCGTAGCGTCCGATAATCAAGCGACGCCTTGACGGCTGTTGAAGGGCAATCCAGTCCTTCGTGTAAACCATTCCAGCGGCTGGCGAGTTTCATGGGTATGGTGAGATAGACCGGGACGGCGGGCAGGCTGCGCAAGCTGCAGCCAAACACTACGAGCGCGATGCCTTATTTCTCCCATTCTCGACGCACCTGCGCACCCATGCACCCAGACGCTTGCACCACGCTGCCGCGGGGTCGCCCGCCCGCCCGTGTGCTGTTGGCACTCACGCTGGTGGCGGCAACCGTACACGGTTGCGTGCTCGATGGTGTACCGCTTGGCGGATTGCAGACACCCGCCTACGCCGCGCTACCGACCGCGACGGCCATCCAGGTGCGACAGATTGCAGCGGCCACGGCGGTGGAGCCAGCGCCGCCAAGCCCTGTCGACGCCACGATGGCCTCACCGCCCGCGCGGTCTGCGCCGAGAAAGGTGCTGCCACCTGTGCAGATCGCCAGCAAAACCCTCGCACCGGCGCTTGGTACATCTGGTGCAGTTCCTGCCGAACCGATCGCCCCACCCTCTGACGGACCGGTCGAAACCACACCAGCACTGGCGACATCGGCCTCGGCTGCAGAGCACCCATCGCCTCAGCTTCGCCAGCCTGAGCGTCCAGTGCCGGTGTACAAGACCCGGATTCCACCGACCACGACCATCGAGTACGAAATTCGGCGAAGCGGGCTGTCGGGCACCGGAGAGCTGAGCTGGCGGCCGGCGAGCGGGCACTACGAAGCGCGCCTGGAAGCGAGCATCGCCGGCTTCACGTTGTTGACGCAGGTCAGCCAAGGCGGCTTCGACGCCGCTGGATTGGCGCCGACGCGTTTCACCGACCAGCGAACGCGCAAGGCGGCGCGGGCGGCGAATTTCCAGCGCGAAGCCGGCAAGATCACCTTTTCTGGACCGCGCGACGAATATGCCTTGGCCGCAGGATCCCAAGACCGCCTGAGCTGGATGATCCAGTTGCCGGCCGTGCTTGCCGGCGAGCCCAAACTCGCTGCGACCGGCGGCGAGGTGGTGCTCTACATCGCTGGAGCGCGGGGCGACGTCGCCATCTGGAATCTGCGCTCCAGTGGCGCCGAAACCATCGACACACCCTCAGGTGCGCTGCAAACCATCAAGTTCACCCGTACGGCACGCACCGCCCGCGACACGCTCGCCGAAGTCTGGCTGGACCCGAAGCGTTACTACCTTCCAGTGCGGGCACGACTGACACAGGGCGAGTCCGACAGCGCGCTGGATCTGCAGTTGCGGAATCTGCGGACGGGACCTTGAGAGCAGACCGCTTGAAAGCGGTTCAGCCGTACCCAAGTTACCAAGGTGCGCGGACTTCGCGCGTCGAGGAGTCCCAGATGCAGATGCTTTACAACTCTGACAGTTTCGTCGTGGTGCAGTTCGAGGTACCAGCCGATGTCACGCTTCCCGAAACTGAGGTTGCGCTTGCACGCGGTGGATACGAAATCGTCGACAAGTTCGCGCGCAAGGAAATCTACATCGACGGCGCAATGGCGCAGATCTTCAAGGACGGTGTGGAGGCCCTGATCGTGGCCCGGCCCGCCGGGCCGACGCAAGAAGAAATGGACGACTACCTTGAGCGTTTTGCCTCGCTGATGCATCAGCCAGTGGTCATGCACTGAAGCGCTGATCTGAGAAGGATTGCGCGACACGCCACCGCCACGATTCCGTTTTTTTACCGGGGCTGCCGATAATCAGCCGATGAACGAATTCTTTGCACAGGCAACGCTCGGGCTGCAGTCAGCCTTGGCTTTCCTGGCGGTTTTCGTCACCTTCGACCTGTCGAAGCGGCTGCAGTCCAAACTCACTGCCGACACGGCGTCTTTCCTCATCGGGGCGTCTTTGGCCCTTTCAACCGGGCTGTGGTCCTTGGCCGTGCTGGCTGTGGACTCCCGGAACCTGCCGTTCGATCTGGGTTATCACCCGCTGCTGGCATTCGGGGTCTGGCTGGGTACCGCCGTCCTCTGTTCGCTTGGCTTGGCCGTGGGCTGCCGAAGCCGGTCTGCCGCGCTGAGCACCTGGTTGGGATCCGGGCTGCTCGCTGGCGGCATCGTGGCCTCCCAAGTGGTGTTCATCCATGCGCTCGGATTGCGTCCGGGCGTGATCTGGTCCACACAGACACTCGTCACAGCGATCGCCGTGGCAGCAGCGGGCTGCGCCGCAGCGCTGTGGCTCCATGCCGAAGTCAGAGCACGCATCAGACATGGTCATCTGGCATGGCAGGCAGTGTCGGCCCTGGTGCTCGCGACCTCCATCCTCGGCTCGCAGGCCGCAGTGATCAACGCGGCCGCGCTTGACGGACAGACCTCTGGCGCCTGGTCGGTTCGAGTGCCCTCCGCCAGCATGGCCATGCTGGCGACCGTGGGATCCATCGGCTTGCTGGTCATGTTGTTGCTGTTGTCGCAGATCGAATTGCGCCTGAAGGCATCGCTGCATCGCGCCAAGGGCGAACTGGAAAAGCAGTCGCTTCGCGACCCGCTGACACTGCTGCCGAATCGATCGATGTTCGAGGGCATGCTGGCGCAGTGCGTCCAGAAGGCGGATGCCACAGGCGGGCGATTGGCGCTGCTGCTGATCAATCTGGACGGCTTCAAGCCAGTCAACGAGTTGTTCGGTCATCGTGCGGGAGACCGGGTGCTGCGCGAGATCGCGGCCAGGCTGCGCAGCATGGCTCAGCCACACATGGTGGCGCGGCTCGGTAGCGATGAGTTTCTGATGTTGCTGCCCGACGACCCGAGTCAGGAAGACGCCTCCAGCGTGGCTGCTCGCGTGCTCGCGTCGACCTGCCTGCCCTGCCGCATCGACGGCCGCGAGGCCATCGTCACGAGCTCCATCGGCATTGCGAAGTACCCGAAGCATGGGGCCATGTCGACGCTGATCGCGCACGCCGACGCGGCCATGCGCGTGGCCAAGGCCAGCGGCGGCGCAACCTACTGCTTCTTCGAGGCGAGCATGGTCAGTGGGCTGCGCGAACAGACCGAGTTGCTGCGTGACCTGCGGCGTGCGCTGGAGAGGGGCGAGTTGGAGCTGTACTACCAGCCCAAGATCCATGCGCCGACGGGCGAGATCACCGGCGCGGAGGCGCTGATGCGTTGGCAGCATCCGAAGCTGGGCTTGGTCGGCCCGAGCATCTTCATTCCGATAGCCGAGCGCTACGGTCTGATCGGCGCGCTGGGCAACTGGCTGATCGACGAGGCATGCCGGCAGATCCGGGCCTGGCGAGACGGCGGGCTGCGCATGAGGGTGGCGATCAACCTTTCGGTGCATCAGCTGCGTCAGCTTGATCTGGTCGAGCGCATCGCTCGGGCGCTGAAAGAGCACGATGTCAATCCTGGCTTGCTGACCTGCGAGATCACCGAGTCGGTGGCCATGGAAGACGCCGACGGCACCATAGAGATCTTCAAGCGGCTGACGCAGCTGGGCGTCAGCGTCTCCATTGACGACTTCGGCACCGGCCACTCAAGCTTGGCCTATTTGCGCAAGCTGCCCACGAGCGAGCTGAAGATCGACCGCAGTTTCGTGCTCGACCTGGAAACCAGCGAAGACGCCCGCAAGGTCGCCTCGGCGATCGTCAACCTGGCCAAGGCGCTCGACTTGAAGGTGGTGGCCGAAGGTGTCGAGACCGAAGGCCAGAACAAGATCCTGCGCGAGTTCGGCTGCGACCAGCTGCAGGGCTTCCTCTTCGCCAAACCCATGTCAGCCAAAGCGCTGGCTCTGTGGGCCATGGACGATGTCGGCCCGCGCACGATGAATTTCCGCTCTTCGCTGTTCAAGGAAACCGGGCCCGCTGAACTGGTTTGAGCTGCTGCGCTCAGCTACTCCAAGCGTCGTTCTTAAAATCGGGCGATGAACAGTCTGCCTTACACCCGCGGCGCGGCGCTGCCCGAATTGCTGCGCCAGCGCATCGTGATCCTAGACGGCGCCATGGGCACCATGATCCAGCGCTACAAGCTGGGCGAGGCCGACTACCGTGGCGAGCGCTTCAAGGACCACCCAAAGGACCTGAAGGGCAACAACGAGCTGCTGCTGTTCACCCGGCCCGATGTGATCTCGGAGATTCACGACCAGTACCTGGCCGCCGGCGCCGACATCATCGAGACCAACACCTTCGGCTCGACCCGCGTCGCGCAAGACGATTACGGCCTGGCCTCGGTGGCGCGCGAGATGAATGTGGTGGCATCGCAGCTGGCGAGGGCGTCCTGCGAGCGCTACAGCACGCCCGACAAGCCGCGCTTCGCCGCAGGCGCACTGGGCCCGACGCCTCGCACCGCGAGCATCAGCCCCGATGTCAACGACCCGGCCGCGCGCAATGTCAGCTTCGACGAGTTGAAGGACTCGTATCTGGAGCAGGCCGCAGGGCTGCTCGAGGGCGGGTGCGATCTGTTCCTGGTGGAAACCATCTTCGATACGCTGAACGCCAAGGCCGCGATCTTCGCGCTGGACGAGCTGATGGAGACCACCGGCGAACGGCTGCCGGTGATCATCTCCGGCACGGTCACCGACGCGTCAGGACGCATCCTCTCGGGGCAGACGGTGACCGCGTTCTGGCACAGCGTGCGGCATGCGCGGCCACTCGCCGTGGGTCTGAACTGTGCGCTGGGCGCGACGCTGATGCGGCCTTACATCGAAGAGCTGTCGAAGGTCGCCGGCGACACCTTCATCAGCTGCTACCCGAATGCCGGACTGCCTAATCCGATGAGCGACACCGGCTTCGACGAAACGCCCGAGATCACCGGCCGGCTGGTCGAGGAATTCGCGAAGAGTGGCTTTCTGAACATCGCCGGTGGCTGCTGCGGCACGACACCAGCGCACATCGCCGAGATCGCGCAGCGGGTAGGCCAGTACCGCCCTCGCTGTTGCGATGCAGCCAAGCTGTTCGGCGCGCTGCAGGCGGCCTGAGCCCAACACCGGCAACCAACGGAGACTTTGGCGCGGTTCGATGCCGTTTGTGCGCCGCGACAATGGCCCGCATGTCTTCGTTGCCTGCCCCCTCACGGCTTTCGCTCTACCTTGACCTGATCCGCTGGAACCGGCCCGCCGGCAGCTACCTGCTGCTGTGGCCGACGCTGTCGGCGCTGTGGCTCGCTGCCGGCGGGTTTCCAGGCTGGCACCTGTTGGCGGTGTTCACGCTGGGCACGGTGCTGATGCGCAGCGCAGGATGCTGTGTCAACGACGCCGCCGATCGTGATTTCGATCGCCATGTGAAGCGTACCGCCGAGAGGCCGGTGACTCGCGGCGCCATCAGCGCGCGTGAGGCGCTGTTGTGCGGCGCGGCGCTCGCGTTCGCCGCCTTCCTGCTGGTACTGACGACCAACCTGCCCACCGTGTTGTGGAGTGTGGCCGCCCTCGTGGTGACCTTGATCTACCCGTACACCAAACGCTTCTTCTCGATGCCCCAGGCCGTGCTGGGTGTGGCCTTCAGCTTCGGCATCCCGATGGCGTTCTCGGCCGTGCTCGGCGAGGTGCCCGCAAGCGCCTGGGCACTGCTGCTGGGCAACCTGTTCTGGGTGCTGGCCTACGACACCGAGTACGCCATGGTCGACCGCGACGACGACCTGAAGATCGGTATCCGCACCTCGGCGATCACGCTTGGGCGTTTCGATGTCGCGGCAGTGATGGTCTTCTACGCGGTGTACCTGTCGGTGTGGGCTACCGTCGGACTGCATCTGGCCCTGGGCGCAGCGTACTTCGCCGGCATCACCGTCGCCGCTGCGTTGGCAGGCTGGCATTTCACGTTGATTCGTGGTCGATCCCGCGACGGTTGCTTTCGAGCCTTCCGGCTCAACCACTGGGTCGGACTGGCAGTATTTGCTGGCGTGCTGGTAGAGGCCTTTTTACGCCAGCGAAGTCAGTGAAGCCGCGTATCGGCCGAGTGATGTATCGGATCGCTTCCGATGGTGCGAGCGGTCATCAGCACGCAGTGCATTTGCAGTCCTGCTCGCTGGCGATCGCGCCGGATGATGCGCCAGGGGCACTGCGGCGCGGTTCAGCCCGACGACTGTCCGACGACTCAGCGGCCGTACTCGTCGCCCAGTTCAGTCGCTCGTCGCTTCGCTGCGGTCAGTGCACGCAGGAACGAAGCCTTGACGCCGTCAGCGTCGAGCGCGGCGATGGCCGCATGGGTCGTGCCACCCTTCGAGGTGACGCGCTGGCGCAGCACCTCGGGTGGTTCATCGGCGTCTCGTGCCAGCGAGGTGGATCCCGACAGGGTGGCCAGCGCCAGCTGCCGAGCTTGCGCCGCGCTGAGACCCAACTGGACGCCCGCTTCGATCAGGGCCTCCAGCACGTAGAACACATAGGCCGGACCGGAGCCCGACAACGCGGTGACGGCATCAAGCTGCTCTTCACGCTCGACCCACAGCGTCAGGCCGGTGGGCGCCAGCAAATTTTCAACAGCCGCACACTCTTCAGGCGAAACGGCCGGCCGCGCATACAGCCCAGCGATGCCCTGCCCGATCAATGCCGGGGTGTTGGGCATGGCACGCACCACGCGCGCGCTGCCAGTAGCCTGCACGATGGCATCGCTGCGGATGCCAGCCATCACGCTCAACTGCAAGGCGCCGGCGATGTGCGCAGCGCAGGGGGATGCTGCAGCCTGAAACAACTGTGGCTTCACCGCCCAGACCACGCAGTCGATGCCGTTCAAGGTGCGATCTGCAGCGCCGAGCGTGCGCACCCCGAAGCTGGCCTCCAGGGCCGCTCGGCGAGCCTGGTCCGGTTCGATGACGCTGA
>CANHOE010000090.1 GCA_947462175.1 Burkholderiales bacterium
GTTGATTTTTAAAGAACTTGAGCTTTTCAGCTCCCACTAAATCTCTCTTTTGAGTTTCAGCCGAGTCAGAGACTATACATCGCTTTCGGTATCTCGGTCAATCAGCACCAAACATTTAACTCGGCACCGCTACCAACCTCACTACCGCCCCGCCAACTAGCAGCGAAGCCCTCGACTGTAGCACAGACTTCACAAACCTGGCAACTGGTGGGCGGTGCAGGGTTCGAACCTGCGACTTCCACCGTGTGAAGGTGGCACTCTACCGCTGAGTTAACCGCCCCAGCCGCTCAGGACTGCGAACAATCGCCGAAATCTGTCGCCAAGAGAGCCGATTATTGTGCCACAGAGCGGGTCCATATGGCGCCCGCCTTCGATGCTTTTGCAATCCCGGCAATGAGGATGTCGTGAGACGCTTGTTCATCCTCGTTGGGGGCGATTAACGGCAGTGCAAACTGGCTCAGGTCCGCTGTGTCGACCCGCTCCACCACCACCGGGGCGTCCTCCGTCTCGACGACCAGCAACTTCTGTCCTCGCGTCATGCGGACGTACACCTCTGCGAGGAGTCCCGCATCGAGCAGCGCTCCGTGCAATGACCGGTTGCGGTTATCGACTTCGAGTCGCTTGCACAGGGCGTCGAGTGAGTTGGCTTTGCCGGGAAATAGTTCGCGCGCCATGCTCAGGCTGTCGGTGATCTTCTCGACGGATTGGAGAAGACTTGGTCGATTCAATCGACCAAGTTCATGATCGAGGAATCCGGCGTCGAAGCTAGCATTGTGGATCACCACTTCGGCGCCGCTGATGAACTCCAGAAACTGATCAACCACTGCCTCGAAGAGCGGCTTGTCGCTCAGAAACTCATCGGTGAGCCCATGAACGCGCAAGGCGTCAGGGTGGCTGGATCGTTGCGGATTCAGATACAGGTGCAGGTTACGGCCCGTCGGTCGCCGGTCTAGCAGCTCTACACAGCCGATCTCGACGATGCGATCGCCGGATTGCGGGCTGAGCCCGGTGGTTTCGGTGTCCAGGAAAACGAGTCTCATCAGAAGCCCTCAGGATAGATTTGCGGTTGTGAGCATCATGTCCGCATTGGTGCCTTGAGGCGCTGCTGCCGCGCCATCCAGACCAGACCAGAGCCGGCCAGCACCATCGGTATGCACAGCCACTGGCCCATCGTCATGTTGAACGCGAGCAGGCCCATGTAGCTGTCAGGTTCGCGGAAGTACTCGGCAGCGAAGCGAAAGCTGCCGTAGCCGATCAAGAACGTACCGGAGACGATACCGAGTTGGCGTGGCTTGCGCCCATAGACCCACAACAGCGCAAACAGCAGCAGTCCTTCCAAGCAAAACTGGTAAAGCTGCGATGGATGGCGCGCAAAGGTCTCGCCCGACTGCGGAAACACCATCGCCCATGGCAGTGAGGGGTCAGCGGCCCGCCCCCACAACTCGCCGTTGATAAAGTTGCCCATGCGCCCCGATGCCAGCCCGGTCGGCACGCAGGGGGCGATCAGGTCGGTGACTTCTAGGAAGTGTCTCCCACGTGAACGCGCAAAGGCCCACATCGCAGCCAGTACTCCCAGCAATCCACCGTGGAACGCCATACCGCCCTTCCAGACCGCGAAGACGTCGAGCGGGTTGGCCAGGTAGTACCCCGGTTTGTAAAAGAACGCGTAGCCCAGCCGGCCACCGATCACGACACCGATCACACCGTAGAACAGCAGGTCTTCAACGTCGCGCTGAGTCCAGCCCAGGCTCGCGAAATGCGATTGCTTCGTGCGCAGCGAAGCGAGCCACAGAAACAAGCCGAAGGCGACTAGATAGGTCAGGCCGTACCAATGGATCTGCACGGGTCCGAGCGAAACGGCCACGGGGTCGAACTGAGGATGCACGAGCATCAGGGCGCTTTCTTTTGGGGGAGCGGATGTGGAAGTGGCGATTGTGGGTTCTGTGCCTGGGCGGCCTGCACATGGCCGACGAAACGTTTCACCACGGGATACGCCCCTTCGCACCAGACCAGACTGGTGTCGCACGAGAGCGGTACGTCGCTGAGCGCACGGTAGACCACGCCCGGGCGCTGAAGTTGCATCAGCGATGACGGCACCCATGCCACACCAATGCCCGCGGATACCAGGTTAACGATCGTCTGCATCTGATTGGCTTCCTGCTCAATCCGCGGTGTGGCGCCGCGCGCACGGTAGTGGCCAACGATGGCATCGAACAGAGAGGGCGCAATCGACCGCGGGAAGATCACCAACGGCTCGGAGGCCACGCATTCGAAGGTCAGGCTGCGCCGGGTCGTCAGCGGATGTCGATCGGGCAGTGCCATTACCAGCGGCTCGCGCAAGGCTCGCCACGCTTGCAGACCCGGCGGCACGGCGGCCCCCTGCGCGTGGAGCACGAAGCCTGCGTCGATCTCTCCGGAGGCGAACGCTTCGAGCTGAATGTCGAGCGTGGCTTCGCGCAGCGCGAGAACGACGCCCGGATTGGCGTGGCGAAACGAACGCAACCAAGCGGGAAGCGGACCGTAGGCAATGCTCGACACGAAGGCCAGCCTGAGCCGACCCGACACTCCCGCTGCCGCGGCTTGCGCTTGGCGTGGAAGGTCGTCAGCAGCCTGTAGCAGGCGCCGCACTTCGGGCAGAAGCGCTCGCCCTGCAGGCGCCAACTCCACCGAACGCTGCGTTCGCTCAAACAATGGCGCGCCCAGTTTTCGCTCCAGCGCCTGGATTGCCATTGTCAGCGGCGGTTGCGTGATGTTGAGCCGTTGCGCAGCGCGGCCGAAGTGCAGCTCCTCCGCGAGAACCACAAACTGTCGCCAGGCTCGAAGCTCAGTCATTGATACTTTCTAAAAATCAATTAACACTTTCTAATATATTGGACTGGAACACGCCGCATCGCGATACTTTGCGCTCCCACTTCGTCAGGAGGCTCTGATGGCCATCAATCGTCGCTCCAAGAACATCACCGAAGGCGTCGCCCGCGCACCGAATCGGTCCATGTATTACGCACTCGGCTACGAGGAGGGTGACTTCAAGAAGCCGATGATCGGGGTGGCCAACGGGCATTCGACGATCACACCGTGTAACTCGGGTCTGCAGAAGCTGGCCGATGCGGCCGTGGCCGGCATCGAGGCCGCTGGCGGCAACGCCCAGATCTTCGGGACGCCCACGATCAGCGACGGCATGGCCATGGGCACCGAGGGGATGAAATACAGCCTGGTGTCGCGCGAAGTCATCTCCGATTGCATCGAAACGTGCGTGGGCGGCCAGTGGATGGACGGCGTGCTGGTGGTGGGTGGTTGCGACAAGAACATGCCCGGCGGGATGATGGGCATGCTGCGCGCCAACGTGCCAGCCATCTACGTATACGGTGGCACCATCCTGCCTGGCAAGTACAAGGGTCAGGATCTGAACATCGTCAGCGTGTTCGAAGCCGTTGGCCAGTTCAGCGCCGGCAACATGAGCGAAGAGGACTTCTGCCAGATCGAGCGGCGCGCCATCCCCGGCAGCGGCTCCTGTGGTGGCATGTATACCGCCAACACGATGAGTTCATCCTTCGAAGCGCTGGGCATGAGCCTGCCGTTCTCGTCGACGATGGCCAACGTGGAGGATCCGATCATCGAGCACACCAAGGAGGCTGCGCGCGTGCTGGTCGAGGCCGTCAAGGCAGACCTGAAGCCGCGTGACATCGTCACTCGGCGCAGCATCGAAAATGCGGTTGCTGTGATCATGGCCACCGGCGGTTCCACCAACGCGGTGCTGCACTTCCTGGCCATCGCCCATGCGGCCGAGGTCGAGTGGACCATCGACGACTTCGAGCGCGTGCGCCGCAAGGTGCCGGTGCTGTGCGATCTGAAGCCGAGCGGTCGTTACCTTGCGATCGATCTGCACCGCGCCGGTGGCATTCCGCAGGTGATGAAGACGCTGCTGGCGGCTGGCCTGCTGCATGGCGATTGCATGACCATCACTGGCAAGACAGTCGCCGAGAATCTGGCCGATATTCCCGACGTGCCGCGCGCTGACCAGGACGTGATTCGCCCGATCGGCAACCCGATGTACGCCGAGGGCCATCTCGCGATCCTGAAAGGCAATCTTTCGCCGGAAGGCTGCGTCGCCAAGATCACAGGCCTCAAGAACCCGGTCATCACCGGGCCAGCCCGGGTGTTTGACGACGAGCAATCAGCGCTGGCGGCAATCATGGCGAAGAAGATTGCGGCAGGTGACGTGATGGTGCTGCGCTACCTGGGTCCGAAGGGCGCGCCCGGCATGCCTGAGATGCTGGCGCCGACTGGCGCCTTGATCGGTCAGGGCCTGGGCGAGTCGGTCGGCCTGATCACCGACGGCCGCTTCTCCGGCGGCACCTGGGGCATGGTGGTCGGCCACGTAGCGCCGGAGGCCTATGCCGGCGGCCTGATCGGTCTGGTGCACGAAGGCGATTCCATCACCATCGATGCTCACACCCTCACATTGCAACTCAACGTCAGCGATGAAGAGATCGCTCGTCGGCGCGCCACCTGGAATCCGCCTGCGCCTCGCTACACCCGCGGCGTGCTGGCCAAGTTTGCACGCAATGCGTCGAGTGCGAGTTCCGGAGCGGTGCTCGACAAGTTCGAGTGAGTCGACTGAGTTCGCGCCGCGGTTGCTGAGTCAATCAGCGCTTGCGCCGGCTCCGCGGATCCATGCCGAGCGCCTCCAGGTTGTCTTGGCGGCGCTTTTTCTTGCGGTCTTCCATCTTCTCGATCTCGCGCCGCTTGTTCCACCCTGAACTGTCGGCGTAAGACCACCAGATCACTGCCAGCGCAAACGGCCACAGCACCGCCCAGTAAGACCACTGACCCACAGGCCCGAACCCGGAGAGCTTCAATATGAGCAGCAACAAGCCCAACACGACCATGTACATGGCAATCTCCTCGATTTGGCAGGGCAATAGTGACAGGCGCCCTCCAGGGGGCCGTTCTAGAATTTGCCGTGTGAATGTAGCTCAGCCTGCTCTGTCAACGAGGCCAATCTCACGCACGTTAAAGCGCAACTTGACCAACGAGAACCCTATGAAGATTGCCCTGCTCCTGACCACCACCATCCTGATGAGCGCGTCGGCGTTTGCCAACCCTAAACTGGCTGAGGAAAAGGGCTGCCTGGCCTGCCATGCCATGGATGCCAAGCGCATTGGTCCAAGCTTCAAAGATGTGGCGGCCAAGTACGCGGACGACAAGAAGGCTGTCGCTACATTGGCCACCAAGGTCCGCAAGGGCGGCGGCGGCGTCTGGGGTTCAATCCCCATGCCGGCCAATTCGCAGGTGACCGAGGCCGAAGCCAAAAAGCTGGTTGAGTGGGTCCTGACGGCGAAGTAATCGCTGCGGCCTGACGACGAGTTCGATCTGGCCACCACGCAGAAAGGCCCCGCATGCGGGGCCTTTCCGTTTTTGGACGCAGCGTCGACCTCAGTAAGCCTGACCCAACTGATCCAGGATCGCCGGGTTCTCCAGTGTGCTGGTGTCCTGCGTCACCGCCTCTCCCTTGGCGACCGAACGCAGCAAGCGACGCATGATCTTGCCAGAGCGCGTCTTCGGCAGATTGTCGCCAAACCGGATGTCCTTCGGCTTGGCGATGGGGCCGATCTCCTTGCCGACCCAGTCGCGCAACTGCTTCGCGACTGCCTTGGCTTCTTCGCCTGTCGGGCGCGAACGTTTCAACACCACAAACGCGCAAATCGCTTCGCCGGTTGTGTCGTCCGGCCGCCCCACCACGGCAGCCTCAGCGACCAGATCGGTGCAGCTGACCAGCGCCGACTCGATTTCCATCGTACCCATGCGATGGCCAGAGACGTTCAGCACGTCGTCGATCCGACCAGTGATGGTGAAGTAGCCGGTTTGCGCGTCCCGGATGGCGCCGTCACCCGCGAGGTAGTACTTGCCTTGAAAGTCTTCCGGGTAGTAGCTCTTCGCGAAGCGCTGCGGATCGCCCCAGATCGTGCGGATCATGCTGGGCCACGGCTTCTTCACGACCAGGATACCGCCCTGCCCGTTCGGCACGTCCTTGCCGGCCTCGTCGACGATGGCGGCCATGATGCCCGGGAACGGCAAGGTGCACGACCCCGGTACCAGCGGCGTGGCGCCGGGCAACGGGGTGATCATGTGGCCACCGGTTTCGGTCTGCCAGAAAGTGTCGACGATCGGGCAGCGCCCGCCGCCGATGTGCAGGTGGTACCACTCCCAGGCGGCGGGGTTGATGGGCTCGCCGACCGAGCCGAGGATGCGCAGGCTGCTCAAGTCGTAGCGGTCGGGGTGGACCGCAGGATTGCTTTCAGCGGCCTTGATCAGCGACCGGATAGCCGTAGGCGCGGTGTAAAAGATCGTGACCTTGTGGTCCTGGATCATTCGCCAGAAGCGACCCGCATCGGGATAGGTCGGCACACCCTCGAACACGAGCTGGGTGGCCCCGAGCGCCAGTGGGCCATAGGCGATGTAGGTGTGGCCGGTGACCCAACCAATGTCCGCGGTGCACCAGAAAATGTCGGCGGGCTTCAGGTCGAAGGTCCACTTCGTCGTCAGCATCGCATGAAGCAGGTAGCCGCCTGTCGAGTGCTGCACGCCCTTGGGCTTGCCGGTCGAGCCTGAGGTGTACAGCAGGAACAGGGGGTGCTCGGCTCCGACCCATTCGGGCTCGCAGGTGGAGGGCTGCGCCTCGGTCACCTCGTGCAGCCACAGGTCACGCGGGTTCCACTCGATCTTGCCGCCGGTGCGGCGGTAGACGATCACATCCTTCACCGTGTCGCAGTAGCCCGAGGCCAGGGCTTCGTCGACGATGGCTTTCAACGGCAGGGCTTTACCACCGCGGAGCTGCTCGTCGGCCGTGATGACCAGCACCGCGCCGGTGTCCTTGATGCGATCCTGGAGGCTTTGCGCCGAGAAGCCACCAAACACCACTGAATGCGTGGCGCCAATGCGCGCGCAGGCTTGCATTGCAACGATGCCCTCGACGCTCATCGACATGTAGATGACGACGCGATCGCCCTTCTTGATGCCTCGTGCCTTCAGCGCATTCGCTAGCCTCGAGGTACGCGTCAACAGGTCGCGGTAGGTCACCTTCGTGACATCGCCGCCGTCAGCCTCGAAGAGGATCGCCACCTTGTCACCCAGTCCGGCCTCCACCTGCCGATCGAGGCAGTTGTAGGACGCGTTCAGCGTGCCATCTTCGAACCACTTGAAAAACGGCGCTGCACTGTCGTCAAGGGAGCGGGTGAACGGGGTCTTCCAGACGATCGTCTCGCGAGCCAGCCGGGCCCAGTAGCCGGCGTAATCGGCCTCGGCCTCAGCGCAAAGCGCCTGGTACTGAGCCATGCTCGATACATGGGCGTTGCGTGCAAGCTCGGCCGGTGGAAGGTACTGCTTCACGGACGTGGAATCACTCATCGCTGTCTCCTGATCTGTGTTGTTCACGTCGCAGCGGTGCTGCGCCCGCGGTTCTTGCGTCCTGGAGGACGTCGTCTTCTGCTGTTTGAACATTAGCGACCGGCTCTTACGAAGCCCTTACTCTGCGACTGTCGGCCCGTCAAACTCCGAACACCCCAGCGCTGCCTACAATCCGTCGAGGGTCGGTTGTATCCCGCCTCATATCGACGGCGAGGCATCCGAATGCCCCTCACAGAGCGCCATCATGATCCCTCCGACCACGCCGAAACCGAATCATCGGATGCGACCGCTGCCCGCAGCGATATTCGCAACCCGATGGCTGCAGTTGCCGCTTTACCTCGGATTGATCTTGGCACAGGCGGTGTACGTCTTCCATTTCTGGGTCGAGCTGGTTCACCTGATCGAAGCGGTTTTCGGCAGCGAGAAAGCACTCGCCGCGCTGGTTCAGAGCATCGGCTACCAGCTGGCGCCGATCAAGGATGCGGCCGGCGCGGTCATTGGTTACGAAGCACCGAGACTCAATGAAACCGTGATCATGCTGGTCGTCCTCGCATTGATCGACGTCGTGATGATTTCCAATCTGCTGATCATGGTCATCGTCGGCGGATACGAAACCTTTGTGTCGCGCATGGGACTGGAGGAGCACCCCGATCAGCCCGAGTGGCTGAGCCACGTGAACGCATCGGTGCTCAAGGTGAAGCTGGCCACCGCGATCATCGGCATCAGCTCGATCCACCTGCTCAAGACCTTTATCAGTGCGGGAAACTACACCGAAAAAGTGCTGATGTGGCAAACACTGATCCACGTCACATTTCTGCTGTCCGCCATCGCCATCGCCGCGACCGATCGCCTGATGTCGAACGCGACGCCCTCGAAACCGCACTGAGCGCGATTCGTCCAAGAGTCCATCACCCATGACCACAATCCACCAAGACGACCTTATCGAATCGATCGCCGCTGCGCTGCAGTACATCAGCTACTACCACCCTGCTGATTACATCGCCCATCTGGCACGCGCCTATGAGGCCGAGCAAAGCCCGGCAGCGAAAGACGCTATCGCGCAGATTCTGACCAACTCGAAGATGTGCGCCGAAGGTCGCCGGCCGATCTGCCAGGACACTGGCATCGTCAACGTGTTCCTGAAGATCGGCATGGACGTTCGCTTCGAGGGTTTCAGCGGCAGCCTCGAGGATGCCGTCAACGCGGGCGTGCGCCGTGGCTACCTGAACCCCGACAACGTGCTGCGAGCGAGCATCGTGGCCGACCCTCATTTCGAGCGCAAAAACACCAAGGACAACACGCCCGCCGTTGTCCACATGACGGTGGTACCCGGCAACACCGTAGACGTGCAGGTCGCGGCCAAGGGCGGCGGCAGCGAGAACAAGAGCAAGTTCGTGATGCTGAACCCCAGCGACAGCCTGGTCGACTGGGTGATGAAGACGGTGCCGACCATGGGTGCCGGCTGGTGCCCGCCGGGCATGCTGGGCATCGGCATCGGTGGCACGGCCGAGAAGGCCATGCTGATGGCCAAAGAGATCCTGATGGATCCGATTGACATGTACGAGCTGAAGGCGCGTGGCCCGAACAACAAGACCGAGGAGCTGCGCATCCAACTGTGCGATCAGATCAACGCGCTGGGCATCGGCGCTCAGGGCCTGGGCGGCCTGACCACGGTGCTCGACGTGAAGATCGCGATGTATCCAACGCACGCGGCCAGCAAGCCCGTCGCGATGATCCCGAATTGCGCCGCCACACGCCATGCGCA
>CANHOE010000091.1 GCA_947462175.1 Burkholderiales bacterium
CGAGGTACCTCGACGAGGCCACTGCGACGCGGCGCCAGCACCAATTTCACCTGGCGCTGCGACGACATGCTGCCGTTGAGGATCTGCAGGCTGTTGCTGGTGCTGCGACTGAGGATCTCGAAGTTCTTTTCCAGCGGTGCGAGGTCGGGGTCGCTGCTGCCGCTGCGGTCGCTTTGCAGCGTCAACTGAACCGATTCGCCAGCAGCCAGTTGCGTGCGGTCGACCGACGCGGTGAAGGCTGCCCAGGCAGGGCTGCACAGCAAGCCGCCCAGGAAGACGACACCCATGGCGAGCAGGCTGCGGGCAAGGCGCCGGGGTCCGTGGGTCATGGGGCAGTTCCCTGGCGTGTCAGATGCTGGATCAGGAACTTGCGCCGGAGCAGACCGCTGGAATCGTCGGGCAGTCGGCGCAGCCACTGGTCTTCGGCCAGTTGCTGTTCGGTGCGGGGCGGTGGTGTGTCGCGCTCGGTTCGCAGTCCCGAACGCGAGCGGGTGGCACCGAGCACATCGCGCTCGGCCTGCGCCGCGTTGTCCTGGCTGTTGGGGTCGATGCGGCCGTTGGCGCCAGTGTCGTTGGCATCGGTGCCGCCGAGAGCGCCTGCGCTGTTCCCCACACCGCCAGCCGGCGCGGCCTGGCCGGGGCCGCTGGCCTGACCCGGTTGGGGTTGCGGAGCCGCTTGCCGGCCAGCGGCGTCAGGGGTGGCTGATCCCTGAGGTGCTTGACCGAGCGGGCCCGAAGCGGGTTGGGGCGTGGGTTGGGCACCGGCACCCCCCCCGGTGTTCGACGCGGTTCGGCCCTGCTGTGACGAAGGTCGCTGCTGCGGTTGCAGCGTCTTGGCGATCAGATCGCGGTTGCGTTGCGCATCGCGATCTCCGGGGTCTCGGACAAGTGCTTCGTCGTAGGCCTGCAGGGCCTCTCGCAGCGCGCCCGCGCGCGCCAGTGCATTGCCCCGGTTGTACGGCGCCTCGGGCGCATCGAGGCCAGCGTAGCTGTCGGCCGCGGCACGGTCATCGCCAGCCTTCAGCTGTGCCCAGGCCTTGCGGCGCGGATCGGTGTAGGCCTCTGCGGCGGCGGCGGCCCGCCCTGCGCGCAGTTCTGCCTCGCCGCGCTGGTCGGGGGTGCGCCACAGTGACGACCAGCCGCCCTCGGCCTGCGCCGTCGTGGCACAGAGCAAGAGCGCGGCGACGCACCAGCCTGCCTTCACCACCATCCCCTCCGAGCCAAGAAGGACACCAGCAACAGCAACGGCGGCAACAACCAGACGCCAGCGTCGCGCCAGCGCTCCGCCTCCACGTCACTCAGTGCGACGGCGCTGCGGGTCACCTTCGTCTGCAGTTGTGCGAGCAGCGCGGGCATCTCGTTGAGCTCGAAGACCCGGCCGCCGCCTGTGCGGGCCAGTTGCTGAAGCCGCGCCCGGTTCACCGGCTCGATCGTGGCGCTGCCATTTGCCTGCACCGTGGCGCCGACATCGGCGGTGGTCTGCGCAAGGTTTGGCAGCGCGCCCGGCCCGCCCGTTGCCGAGCTGCCTGCCCCACCGATCGCCAGGACGTCGACCGTGGTGCTGCGCTCGCGCAATGACTGGGCTGCGGCGCTCGCCTGTTCCGGATCGGCATAACCGTCGGTCAGCACCACCACGTGGCCACCCCGTGTCGTCGACCGTTCCAGCAACTGCTGAGCCATCACCAGCGCCGGGCCCAGCTTGTCACCACTGCTGGGCATCAAGTCCGGAGAAAGCGGGCCGGTCAGTCCGCGGACCGTGGCGACGTCGTCGGTCAGCGGGGTCACGGTATACGGCTCTGCGCTGAACACCACCAGGCCGACGCGGGCTCCCTGCGCCGCACCCAGCACGTCTTCGATGGCGTAGCGGGCGCGACTCACGCGGTTCGGGGCGGCGTCGGGCGCGAGCATCGATGGCGACAGGTCCAGCACCAGCACCCAGCCATCGGGCGTGGCGTTCGCAGCGGCGGGCTCGCGTTGCCAGGTCGGTCCGGCCAGTGCGATCACCGCCAGTGTCCAGGCCAATGCCAGCCACGACCATGGCGCGGACCGGGTCGCGATCGCGGGCTCGGGCAGCCGCAGCGCCTCCAGCAATGGGGCATCCACCAGTGCCGCCCAGCCGCTGCCTGACGCACTGCGCCGCGCCAGCCAGGTGGCCATCGCCAGCAGCAGCGGCACCGCGAGCAGCCACCAAGGCCGTTCGAAATGGAAGTTGGCCAGCGCGGCCTGCCACTCGGCGATCAGCGCCATCGCAGCCCCCGCAAGGCGACTGTCGGCACGCTCAGCAGCAAGGCCAGCGCCAGCGGCCAGGTGAACCACTCGTCGCTGGGGCGTACCCAGCGGTCTTGCGCTGCGGCGGGTTCGAGCTGATCCATCAGCGCGTACGCCTGCTGCAATGCGGCCGCATCGGTCGCACGAAAGTAGGCGCCACCGGTTTCGCTGGCGATGGCCTTCAAGGTGTTCTCGTCGAGATCGCTGTCCTCGTCGCTGCCCACGCCGATGGTGTAGATGCGCAGACGCTGCGCGGCGGCGAGGCGCGCAGCCGGCAATGGGGGCATCTCGCCGGCGTTGCTGCTGCCGTCGGTCAGCAGCACCAGCACCGTCTCGCGGCGGGCGTCCGGCGCAGTCCCTTCGCTGCTGCGCTCGGCCTGCAGCCGTTTCAGCGCCAGCCCGATCGCGTCGCCCAGTGCAGTGGCCGGGCCGGCCATGCCGATCGATGCTTCTTCCAGGAACTGGCCAATGGTGTCGAGGTCCGTGCTCAGCGGAGCCTGCAGATAGGGGCGGGTGCCGAACATGATCAGCCCGACCTGGTCGCCATGGCGGCGTCGGATGAAGTCGCCTGCGACGGCCTTGACGACCTGGAGCCGGCTCATGCGCCCGGCCATGTCCTGCGCCGCCATCGAGCCCGAGGTGTCAACGGCCAGCAGCAGGCGGCGCCCGGTGGTGGCAACCGGCTGCGGCTCACCCAGCCATTGCGGTCGCGCGGCGGCTATCAGAGTCAGCGCCCAGACCGCCGCGAACATCAGCAGCCGCCAGCGCGGCACGCGTGGCGCAGCGGGTGCCGAGCGTGGGCCAACCTGTGCTGCAAAGGGCAGGAACAGCGCAGCGCTGAGCGGCCGGGCCGGTGGTAGCCAGCGCGCGAACAACCAGGGCAGTGGCGCGGCCAGCAGCATCCAGGGCCATTCGAAGTGGATCACCGGGCGACCCTCTTGCACTTGATGAAGGCGCGAGCGCCGTTGAGCCAGCGGGCGCGTTCGGCCAGTGCTGCGGGCTGATTCCGCGTGGCGGTATGCCCGCCATAGGCGCAGCGCAGCAGCGCTTGACCGCTGTCACCAGCCCAGTCGCTGCCGCCGTGGCGCACGACGAAGGCCAGCCAGGCGTGGCCGCTGAGCGACGCCACTGCATCGCGTCCGTAACGCGCAACGGCGTAGCGGCGCAGCAGCAGCTGCACCTCGCGCGCGATGTGGGCATCGTCGATGCCGGCCTGCCCCGACATCGTCTGCAGTTGCGCCAATTCGCGCAGGGCCGCACGCTGCCAGCGCTTGACCGAAGGCTGCCGTGCTCGCCTGCGCAGCCACGCAGCCAGCGCCAGGCCCAGCAGCAACAACGCCATCAGGCCCCACCACCCGGGCGCGAGCGGCCACCAGCCCAGCGGCGGCGGCGCGCGATCGGGGGCGAGCTGCTCCAGCAAGGTGGTGTTCATCGCGACTCGCTGATGAAGCGCGGCAGCGTTTGTGCCAGATCGCCGCCGGTGTCCAGGCGCAGCAGTGGCAGGCGATGAGTGCGGCTGAGATCGGTGAGATGCTGCTCGCGCCGGGCCCAGGTGGCCACCCAGGCAGAGCGGCTGGCGGCGCCGTCGATCGACCAGCTCTGCCCGGGCAAGCCAACGCGAAAAGCCCCGTTGGGCAGGCCATCGCGCTCCAGTGGATCGGTGAGCCACAGCAGCCGGCATTCGGCGCGCAAGCCGATGGTCAGCAGCGCGGTTTCCGTGGCCGCATCGAGTGCGCTGAAGTCGCTGAGCACAAACACCGTGCTGCCTGAGCGCAACAGAGGTCGCAAGGTGCTGAGCGCTACCGCCAGCCCGTCCCCTGCGGGCTCGCCTGGGGTCCGTGGCTGGCTCTGCACCAGCGCCTGCAGCGTGGCCAGGGCCCCGATGTCACGGGAGCGTGGCGGCAACAGCTGTGGTAACCCAGTGCCTTGTGTCAGGACGGCACCCAGTCGATCCCCGGCGCTGACGGTGACCCAGGCCAACCACGCGGCCGCGCGAAGCAGCAGCGCCGATTTGAGCTGCTGGCGGCTGCCGAAGTACAGCCCAGGATGCAGATCGGCGAGCAGCCAGACCACGCGCTCGCGCTCCTCTCGGAACAGCTTGGTGTGAGGCCGGCCGCGTCGGGCAGTCACGCGCCAATCGATGGTGCGAGCGTCGTCACCTTGGGCATAGGCGCGCACCTCGTCAAATTCGAGACCGCGGCCGCGATGGGCGCTGCGGTGTCCGCCCTGCAACTGCGCCGCTGCCGGATGGCGCAGGTGCATCTCCAGCCCGTGCGCGGCGCCACGCAGCGCAACCAGCTCGTCGAGGTCCGGCAGCAGCCCCATCGCCTGCCCGGGTTCAGGGGGTCGGGACGGTGCGCAGCAGCTCGACGACGCAGTCCTGGGCGGTGACCCGAGCGGCTTGCGCGCTGTAGTCCAGCAACAGGCGGTGGCGAAGGGCATCGGGAGCGATCGCTTGCACGTCTTCCGGGCTGACGTAATCGCGGCCATCCAGCCAGGCCAGGGCGCGCGCGCCGCGCTCGATCGCAATCGCCGCGCGCGGGCTGGCGCCCCAGCGCAGCCAGCCAGCCAGCAGCGCGCTGTAGGGGGCAGGGTGGCGCGTCGCATCGACCAGCGCGGCGATGTAGTCAGCCACCGAGTCGGCCAGCGTGAGTGCCAGCACTTCATGCCGTGCAGCAAATACATCGGCCTGTGGCAACTTGTGCGGCGGCGGAGGCATCTCGACTTCAGACACCGCCTCCTGCCGGGCCAGTGCCATGATCAGTCGGGTGGTCGCGCGGTCGGGGTAATCGACGCGTGTGTGCAGCATGAAGCGATCGAGCTGAGCTTCGGGGAGCGGGTAGGTGCCTTCCTGCTCGATCGGGTTCTGGGTGGCCATGACCATGAACAGGTGCGGCAGCTGATAGGTGGACACACCCACGGTGATCTGCCGCTCGGCCATCGCTTCGAGCAGCGCCGACTGCACCTTGGCCGGCGCGCGATTGATCTCGTCGGCCAGAATCAGGTTGTGGAACAGCGGCCCACGCTGGAAGCGGAAGCTGCCTTCTTCAGGGCGGTAGATGTCGGAGCCGGTGAGGTCGGCAGGCAGCATGTCGGGGGTGAACTGCACGCGCTGGAAGTCGCACTCCACACCGTGTGCCATCGCCTTGACGGCGCGGGTCTTCGCCAGACCGGGCGGGCCTTCGACCAGCAGGTGGCCATCGGCGAGTAGCGCGACCAGCAGGCGCTCAACCAGAGCGGGCTGCCCGAGCACCTGTCCCTCCAGGTAGCGGCGCAGTCGGTCAAAGGCGTCGTGCGTGCTGGCGACAGCTGGCGGCAGGGTCATGGGCGGGTGTCCGGTGGCGATGAGCTCGCGCGAAGAAGTCGCAGCGTCTCCACAGACGCAGCAATGGCTCGATTCTCAAGCCATGCCGAAGGTTCCCAGGGAAATCTGCCGTACAGCGTGAGGACTGTCCGGGTTGCTCTGCCAAGGCAGAGACCGCGCATTGGCGAACGCGCGGTCAGGCTGCCAGTGGGGGGCGGGCTCGCCGCGCATTTGCCGCCAGAGCGGCGATGACCTGCGCGATGTCGTCGTCGCTTTGTGCGGCGCTCAGGCTGATACGCACCAGACTCAGGCCGGACGGTGTGGCCGGCGGAATCATCAGGTTGGTGTAGATGCCCGCATCGAGCAAGCTCTGCCACAGCGCCAGCGCGTCGTCTCGCGAGTCGAACACGATCGCAGCAACCGGGCCGGGAGTCGTCGTGCCGAGCCGATAGCCCAGCTTGTTCAACTCGCCGTACACCCGTTCCGCATGACGCCACAGCCGTGCACGCAAATCGTGGCCCTGCAACACTTTTCGCAGTGCCTGATGTGTTGCGGCAATCACGGGTGGTGGCGGCGAGGCGGTGAAGATGTAGGGTCGGCTGACCATGCGCATGAATTCGACCTCGGCATGTCGGCCGAGGCAGAACCCGCCAACGCCGCCGAGGCTCTTCGAGAAGGTGCCAACAATGAAGTCAACCTCGCCGAGAAGATCCTGGGCTTCGCACAGGCCCAGCCCGCGTGGCCCGAACGCGCCAAAAGAATGGGCCTCATCGACGAGCAGCCAAGCTCCGTGGCGCTTCTTGATCTCGACGATCTCGCGCAACGGCGCACGGTCGCCCAGCGTGCTGTACAGGCTCTCTACGACGATCAATGTGCGGCTGGCTGCCTCACCCAGGCGCTCCAGGCGACGGTCCAGGTTTTCCGGGTCGTTGTGGCGAAAGCGGATGGTGGTGGCGTGGCTGAGTCTGCAGCCATCGTGAATGCTGGCGTGGCTGTCGGCGTCGACGAGCAGGGTGTCACCCTCGCCGGCCAGGGCCGACAGCGTGCCGAGGTTGGCCTGGTAGCCGGTCGAAAAGACGATCGCCGTTGGCCAGCCGAAGGCACTGGCCAGCGAATGTTCCAGGGCACGATGCCCCGCGTAGTTGCCGCTGGCCATGCGAGAGCCGGTTGTGCCGGTGCCCAACGATTCAATCGCGGCGATCGCTGCAGCTCGGCAGTCGGCGTCGTAGGTCAATCCGAGGTAATTGTTGGTCCCGGCGAGGATCACACGCCGACCATTGATCGTGGCCGAGGTAGCCGAATGCACGTCGTCCATTGGCGTGGCGATCGGTGCCACCTGGCTGTTCTCAGCCAAGCTGGAAGCCAGTCCACGCTGAACCGAAAACTTATCGAGAAGACTCACGGCGTGCCATGCTTTAGTTGGACGATGCCTGCACAAAGCTCATCGATGGTGTGTGCCTGAGCCATGGTCTCTACCGGAATCGACAGGTCGAGTCGATCCTCGATCTCCATCACCAGGTCCATGACTTCGGCGGAATCCAGGTCTGCCTCTTGTGCCAGATCGGCATCACCGCGGATACCCACCGCATCGGGACGAATAACCCCAAGCGCTTCTCGTATGGTCGACTCCACCGATGCTGTGGTTTCGCTCAAGGAAGACTCCGCTGCTGCAATCGACAACAAGCTCACGACGCTGCGCTCTCGGCTTCAATGGCTGCACGCCGGGAGCGACCCACGAAACGGCCCTGAGACTCGGTTGGTTCCTCGGCGCTGCGGCGCTCAATGAACTCCTTTCGAGCGGTGCTGCGCGACAGCTTGCCGGATGATGTCCGGGGGAGCGTGTGCGGCGGCACGAGTTCGATGACGCAGTGGATGCCGAACTCCACATGGATCGCCTGTTGCACACGCTCGGCCAGACTGGCCAGCTTGCGTGGATCAGATTCACGGCATTGCACGACCAGCACGGCGGTTTCGCTTCCGTCATCATCGGTGATCGAGAACGCCGACGCGTCGGTCGGCCGCACTTCAGGCTCCTGCTCGGCCAGATGCTCCAGATCCTGCGGCCAGATGTTGCGGCCCTTGATGATCATCAGGTCCTTGGCCCGGCCGGTGATGTACAAGGCTCCATTCGCTTGGTAGCCAATATCGCCCGTGTCCAGCCAGCCATCAGCGGAAAGCACTTCGCGAGAAGCTTCCGGATTACCGAAGTAGCCCGACATGAGGCTCGGACCGCGCAGATGGATGCGACCGCATCGACGCTCCGGCAAGGGCATGCCGCGTTCGTCCCGAATCTCCATCTCGTAGCCCGGCAGCGGTTGACCGCAATTGATGAAAGCCTTCCCTTTCGCCGCGGTTCCGTCAGCTGGGATCGCAATGGCTTCGCCGTGATGCGCCAGTCGGTCGATGTCGACCAGATCACTGCTGGCACCGGTTTCGAGCGGCGCGAAGCTGACTGCCAGAGAGCATTCCGCCATCCCGTAGCAAGGCAGGAAGGAGGTCTCCTTGAAACCCGCCTTCGCCAGAACCGAGGCGAACTCATGCAAGGTTTCGGGGTGGATCATCTCTGCGCCAACGCCTGCCACACGCCATGCCGACAGATCCAACGCCTCGGTGTCTGTCGGCCGCAAGCGCCTGGCGCAAAGGGTGTAGCCGAACGGTGGGCTGAAGGACACGGTGCATCGATTCAGCGACATCAGCTTGAGCCACAACCGAGGACGCATCGCGAAATCGCGTGTCGGCAAATAGTCGACCGAGCGCTGCGTGGCAACGCAACCCAGCACGATGCCGACCAAGCCCATGTCGTGGTAATAGGGTAGCCAGGAACAGAAACGATCCTCAGGCGTCAACTGGAAGCCATGGTTGAAGATCGCCTTCAGATTGGCCATTACCGCCGACTGGGTGATCATCGTTCCCCGCGGAAAACGGGTGCTGCCGGAGGTGTACTGCAGGTAAGCGAGCTCGCTGGGCTCCGGCGGCCGCGGTGTGGTGTCCAAGGCGGGCAGCACTGCGAAGTCCTGTGCCGTCCCTACCAGTGTCAGAGACAGGCCCTCGCTTGCCTCGCGCAGGAAGCCGACAAATTCTGGCGGCGCAAAGGCGGCCACCGCATGGCAGTCGCGCATCAATTGGCGCAAATGCCTGATGTAGGCTTCGCGGCCGCCGAGGTGCACTGCCGCTGGCAAGGGCACAGGTACCAGTCCCGCGTACTGGCAGGCGTAAAACATCACCGCGAAATCAGGATGGGTGTGCGCCACGAGCGCCAGCCGCTCGCCTCGCCCCAGTGGTGCTAGGCGTCGCGACATCTCAATCGCACGTGCGCGGAGTTCGCTGTAGGGAAGTGTGGCGATGAGTGCGCCACGGCCGTCGTAATAGTTGAAGCCGGAATCACCACCTGCCGCGTAATCAAGCGCCGCAGCCAAGGTCGGAAAGTCCGCGCTGCGCAGTGCGATACCGCTCGCGGTCGGCGTCACACTGGCGTGGAAAGGTGCCGCAGCATTCACTGAAAACACCTCTGACGGCCATGCTGGCCTCGCAAGTAATCTTTCAACCCTCACCCTTTCGTACTGCAA
>CANHOE010000092.1 GCA_947462175.1 Burkholderiales bacterium
ATTTGAATGTCAATCTTCGTTGACCTACCTGAAAAACACCTGCCCCCGCAAATCCCTCTGCAGCACTGGCAGCAGCGCCGCCCAGTCCGCGTCGTTGGTCGCGTTGCATGCCGGGCCTTGCCGGTGCGCTGTGTACTCACGCACCACATGCAAGCTCTGCCCGCGCCGCTGGTACTGCGCTGAATAGCGAAGCGCCCCTCGGCTGAAGCTCACGTTGGGCGGGATGCGATCGATGCGGGTGCTTGCCGGAAAGGCCATCTCCGTTTCTTCGCGAAATCCGTGCGAGCCGCAATAGAACTCGAAGCGGCGCTGGGCGACCGCCTTGGTGGTGCTCATGCCGGGGATGACGCCTGGCACCAGCCCCACTGGCACGGTCATCGCCGCCAGCCCGGGCATGTTGACCACCGGATCGAGCTTGAAATGAGCCGTCAACTCCCACGGCGCCGTCAGATCCAGCGGATCGGGCTGCTCGATGTTCCCGGTTCCGGTCTCGTCGAAGCGCGACAGCAGGCCATCGACGATGTGTGACACCTCGCGCCCCTGATCGTCGAAGCGCGCGCTGCGCGAGTCGATCTCGTGACTGCCGCCATAACGGGTGACCGATCGGCCTGTCACCTCGCCGGTCTTGCTGAGCGTGAGCTTGGCGTGCGAGTGAATGAACTCGCGCTGCGGATGCATCGGCGGTGTTCGACCCACTTCGCCCGTGGCGGTGAGCAGCACCGGCTTGTCGATGTCGCCATCAGGCAGCGTGCCCATGGGCGCAAACCGGGATGTGGCATCCAGATACAGATCCAGGCTCGGGATGTAGGTGATGACGTGATTGAAAGGCGTTGACACCGGCAGCTTGGGCAGCCGCACCGCATCGCCGTAGTTGATGAGTGCGGGTGTGCTTTCGATGCCGACCGAGCGCAGCAAGGCTTCGAGCAGCGCCACATGGTCCTTGCAGTCGCCGTAGCGGTTATCAAGGATGCTTTGTGCGCTGTGCGGCACAAACCCGCCGGCGCCAATGTCCATGCTGACGTAGCGAATGTTGCGGCTGACCCATTGGTGCAACGCGCGCACCTTGTCGCGCGGGGTGGCCTTGCCGGCGATCAACTCCGCGGCCAGGCGGGTGATGGCCTCGGTGGGCTCGGCCTGGGGCCGGGCTCGCGCCTGATAGGCCAGCCCGAGTTCGCCCCAGCTCTTGAAGCTGGTGACCAGCAGGTGCGGTGCAAAGTCAGTCAACGACAGCCGGTCGGGTTCGGGCGTGTAAGCGGTGTCCTGCTTGAAGGCGTATTCATGTCGCACCGTGCCCGGCGCGTCTGAGGCCAGGGCAGCCACCGCGCCGCCTGTCATGCCGCTGGCCTCGATCGACAGCGCGATGCCCGGGTCGTGGGTGATGGTCAGGCGGGTGTCTTGCTGCACCACGTGCGGCGAGAAGAACCGAGACCAGAAGAAGTTGCCGGGAAAGTACGGCGTGTGCTGCACGCCGCGGGCGCGCCAGAAGGTTTGCGCGCCGACGCTCACCGCCGGAAAGATGATGATCAGCACCTTGCCGTCGCTGAACTGAGGCGAGCCCGAGTCCGACTCTTCCATCGTGCGGATGCCGCTGGGCGGCACGTCGATGCGCTGGCCATCGGGTGTGAGCGTCCAGGCTTCGACCACTTCCATCGTCTCGAGCGAGCCCACATACGACAGCCGTTGTTCGCCGAGCAGCTCGATGCCCTTGGGCGTATCGATGCGCATCAGGCTCGACATGTCCTTGGCGCTGGAGCCGTCGCGGTTCACGTGCACGTGCTGCGTACTGCGCAGCACGGTGTAACTGGGTTGGTATTGGGCCAAAGCGGGCAGGGCGGGTGCCAAGGCGATGAGCACGAGCAGGGTGGAGCGAAGTGCGCGGTGGATGAAGTTCATGGTGTCGGGGGCGGTCACTTGCTTGCCGGGACTCGGCTTGTGGATGGGGATCTGGCCAGTCCTTCGGACATGCGCAGCGCCTCGCGGATCGTCTTGGGTCGCTTGGCGCGGGGAGTGCAGAGCCGCTTGGGGTCGGGTGTGAAGCCGACGCGGCCGAGGTCCAGACGGTCGGCGTCCCAGCAGGCCTGGATGGCGGGTTCGGCCAGCGTGTGGCCATCGCTGTGCAACCGCATCGCTTCGCACAGGTGCTCGAACTCGGTGCCAGCCAGTTCGGTGATCACACCGTCGTGCCGCAACTTGAGCGCGAAGTCGGCGGCTCGCGTACCGTGCAGCGGGTCGGTGTAGTCGTTGTGGCGCTGGCTGTCGTGCAGGAAGGCAAACCAGGCCAGAACGCTCGGGTTCACATCGAGCGATGCGGCAAGCGCGCGGCCGTGAAACCACACCCGCGTCCAGTGGGGCACTCCGTGAATGCCGTCCGCGAACGACAGCCGGAACTGCGGGCGAACCACAGCGATCGCCTTGCGGACGATGGCGGCGCAGCTGGGGTCAGGGGTTATGGGCATGGTCGTGCTGGAAGAGGGGGCCACGAGGCTGCTTGAGGGCTGCAGTCTTGACGCCAATCGTCGAGTCACGCACTTGCCAGGGCCTGTCTCAGCCTGCGCTCTCGGGCCGACATCCAGTCGTCCACCCCGTATCCGCCAAGGACGCGGTTCAAAACCGCCAGACATCGACTGCGCAAGTCACCGGGGATGGATTCCGCGCAGGCCTTCAGGACGTCTTCATGGTCTGCACCCAGCATTGCCTCGGGTCGCAAGCTGATCCAACTCGCGAGCAGTGACCAAGCCTGTGAAGCCGTGAGGCCAAGCGCGGCAATCTCATCGAGCACCGATCGCACATCGGGATGCAAGACGAACGATGTGGCGCGTGCATCGAGGTCTTCCATGCTGCCGCCGCCCGCGAGGTACTCGGCGAGCTCTTGCGCCATGAGGCGCAGGGGAGCTGGCGCGCCGTCAGAGGCCGGGGGTGACGTCCTGGCCGGCTTCTTCAGGTACTCCGGAATCTGTATCTCCTCCATGGCCGCGTCCATATCGATGACGCTGGCGGCAGCGGATCGTGTGCGCCAAACGCTCGGCTGGTTCATGCTGCGGAAGTCCGCTGCTGGCGGTGCTGAAAGGCTCATGGCCATGCTCATGGATCGGGATTGCATACTCATGCGCGAAACCTGCGCATCGATATCGACGGTGCTCGTTGCCCCCCAGCCCGCGGCAAGCATCGCCTGGACGCGGTGCAGTTCGGCCTCTTCGGCTGGCTTGTCGGCCTCGGCGCGCTGGTGCACGAGGATGCAGTTGGTTTGTGGCCCCATCAGTTGGTAAGCCAGTGCCAGACGCAGCGATTCAGCCTCCGCTGCCGTCTCAATGCGCTTGGCAGCAGCCATGCGCGCCAAGGTGTCGCCAGGGCAAGGTGCGCTGGCTTCGCAACTCGCGATCATGAGCTGCTCACCATGTTCGTTGGTGCCAAGAAGGCGCGTGGTGGCGCCTGTCGAACGCGTGCTCATGCCCGCAAAGGCGATCACCGTGTCGCCCCCGAACACGTTCAGTGGCACTGCGGTTTGCCACTGCGTGAGGCCGCCCCAGTCGATGCGAATGTCTCGCCACACCTGCTGCCGCATGCGAACGAGCATGCGCGAGGCTGCAGCTTCCAGCGCCTCGCCCGGTGTGGCGAACTCGCACGCACCGCCTGTGGCCTCGGCCAGTGAGCGGATGACGCTTTGAGCTGGCGAGGAGCCAACGCCGATCACGAAGATGCGGTGGCCGCTTGTCTTGGCAGCTTCGATCGTTTCTTCGACCGCCCAGATCTCGCCATCGGTGAGCACCAGCACATCGGCGTTGCCCATGCCTTGGGCCGCGGGCAGTTTGAACAACGAAGCCAAGGCGTCGTGCATTTCGGTGCCACCCAGATCGGCATCGATGCGGTCGATGAGCGAGCCCAGTTGAGTCAGCGCCTTAGGAGCGCAAACGGTGGGCTTGAGTCGGTGCTCGAAGGTGGAGCCGAAGCAAGTCAGGCTGACCTGGTCAGCCTCGCCAAGCCCTTGCAAGACACCACTCAATGCCGCGCGAGCTGACTTGATGCTGTCGCCGCCCATGGACCCTGAGCAGTCCACCAGCAGCTTGAGCGCGATGCTCTCGCGCGGCGCTGCCGCTGCCGGCTGAAACGCTGCCATCGCCACCACCGGTGCGGTCTCGGAGAGGCTGTCGCTCGCTTCGGTGAGCGACGAGGAAGAAGATCCAACCGGGTTCAGCACGATCACCACATCGCGGTCGAGCCAGGCGCCCTCAGTCAGATCGAACCTCAAGCCGTCCTCGCTCGGTTGGATCGTGAAGCGGTGGGTGGGACAGTCCAGCACGGCATCCGCCAGTAAACCAGCCACCGTGACGCTCAGTGTGAGCGGATATTCGGCTGTCAGGGAGGCGGTGGGCTCTTGCTGGGGCTGAAATCCGGCGGAGGCGGCGTTTCCGTACCGAGGCGCGATGGTGCTCGGGATGGCCAGGCGCAGCCGACCCTGCTCGAACCTAAGACACTGGGCGAAGCGCACCTCGAGCACCATTTCGTCGCCCGGCTTGAGATTGCCGACGTTGGCGGTGTACAGCCCCGAGCCCAGGGCCTCGAGCATCACGGGTGCATCGCCTTCGGACAACGCCTGCTCGTACTCGCGTTCTGCCTGATGCTTGGCGGTGATGGTGCCCACCCGACGAGCCCCATTGAGCTCGGCTGCAAAACCCAGCAGCACCGATTCGTCGGGAAGCGGGAAGGTGTAAACCACCTCCAGGTTCTTGGCTCCTGTATTGCGGTAGGTCTGTCGCAGCGCCAACTCGAAGAGCACACCGTCGATGCGCCCTGCGGCCTGCACGGCTGTCAGAACCGGTGCAGGCATGTCCTCGCTATTGCACTTGAGGGAGAAAGACCGTTGTCCTTGAATCATGGTGGGCCCCTGGTTGATTTGTAGTGAGTTCAGGACTCGTCGTCGCGAGACGCAGCCTGAGATTCAGTTCGCAACTGTCGGTACATGTCAGTGATGCCACGCACCAGCGCGCGCACCTGCTCCGGCGACAAGCCAGCGCGGCCAGGTTCGACATGAACCTCGAGCCCGTCTGCAAGCGTCACGCGGCTCCAAACCTCCACCTTGCCGGGCTGCACCCGGCGTGGTGGCGGATCGTCCGGTGCCCCATCGAGGAGCTCCTTGATGCGCTCCAGGCTCAGCCCGGCTTGCGTCCACCGGCAGATGAGCAACAACTGCTCGAGGTGACGTGGCTCGTAATACGCGCCGCGCTTGGCCCCCATGGGGCGATCCACCAGACCTTGCTGGATGTAGTAGCGGACGGTTCTGGCGGTCAGCCCTGTGAGGGTGGCCATCTGTTCGACAGAAAACCTGTCTTGGCTGGACGCGCCGGCTGGTGCGATGGGTGCGTGTGAATCGGTCATGCGCAATTAACACACACCAATAACGAACAGTCAAGTGAGTAAAAGTGCGCCATAGGGCCCATCACTCAAACTCAACGCTGACAGCGCAAGGCAAGCAGGGGACTGCTTGGAAAAGCGATGAGCTCTCGTTCGCGCCACATCTTGTCGGCCCAGACGCGCTCTGCCTTGCATGATTGCCGGGCAGGTGCTGGTGACGACGCCCCCGACAACTGAATTGGGGTAGGGCCGAGCAGCAAGCAAAAAAACAGGATGAGCATGGACGTGTTGGGGCAGTGGTCGCCAAATGATCCATCCTGGCTGGCTCATGGGGTGATCCAGTCAAGCTCAAATGCTCCCTTTCGGCAGACCCTTGATTGAGTTGAAGTCCGGCACCGCCTCAGTAGCTTGGCCGATAGTCGTGTGACTCGGCCCAAAGGTGGTTCCAGTTGCCTTCAAAGAGCCGGGCCAGTTCCGGAAACCCTCGGTGGATGGTGATGTTCTCGGCGTTCGACGTCTGGGCTGCCCTTGTGAAGTTGAAGCTGCCGTTTTGAACGGAATGGCCGTCCACGATCACGACCTTGTTGTGTTGGATCCGCACGTTGGTGTCTATGCGGACAGGAATGCCGTTGGCGGCAAGAAAGTTGACGATGCTGTTGCTACCGCTGCGCTTTGGGGCGTGCTCCTTGTCGACGACGACCCGCACGTCCACGCCCCGCTTCTTCGCATCGACGAGCGCCTTGCCGATCGGGTTTGACGTCAGCCCGTAAGCGGCGAGCCGCACCGATTTACGCGCTTCGCCGATAAAGCGCACCGTGGCTGCCGTGCATCCGCCGTTTGGAGAAAACGCCACCTCCACCGTGCCTTGGGCCGCTAAGGTGGTCGACTCAGATCGCTCCAGAACGCTTGCGATCGCCCTCGACGAGTCCGATTGGCTGCGGCTGCTTGCCCATGCGGGGACGGATGCGGCAAGTGCGAGCGCCAAGCCGGTACCGATGAGCCGCCTGAGCATGGGTTTCATAGATGGTCTTCATCCCTGCCCATGGATCACCGATTCATAAATCTGCTTGAGCCCATGATCCGCGAGACAAATCGTGACCCGCTGTACGCATGTGCCTGCCAGCTCATGTTCACGCAGGACGCGCGCTGCGACTTGCGCTGCCAGTCGAGGCGGGAACTGAAAAACGCCGGTTCCGACCGCGGGCAGCGCCAAGGATTCGATGCCATTCGAGTTGGCAAGCACCATCATCGAATTCAGTGCTCGCTCGAGGCACTGCTGCGCATCGTCGTCTTTGAGATAGTGCGACGCGCGGATGTGTATGACCCACTTGTTGGGCAGATTGAAACCGGGGGTGATCACCGCCGCGCCGAGTTCCAGTGGAGCGAGCTGTTGGCAGAACAGCTCGAGTTGTGGGCCCGCTGCGGCGTGGATTGCTCCGGCCACCCCGGAGCCGGAGCGCAGGTTGGCGTTCGCGCTGTTCACGATGGCATCGACGTCGGGTTGGTTGACGATGTTGGCTTGGATCACTTGAATGTTGATGGCCATGCGTGCTGGTTCTCGTGATGGGGACGTCGAGGGAAGCTGAACTTAAAGTTTTTGCAGCGTCGAGCCTCGGCGATGGGGCGACCCTCCATCGAGGTCTCCTTCATCGGTGTGTCGAAAGTGGCAGCCTGAACATGGGCAAGCTCAGGAGGTGAGCCTGCGTCACTTCAAGGCGCGGCAGTTCTGAAACTCGCACCGAAACATCAGGACGTCTCCGTTGGTGCAGGCCACGCTGTAGGTTTCGTATCCGGGCCCCTTGGCCAGCAGGACGCCGGACGCATCGCTCGAGCACGAGGCTTCATTGGCCAGCCGCTCGACCTGGCGCGAGGACTGACCGATCTCGGGAGCCTTGGGTGCGGAAGCTGCGACACCTGCATTGGCGACCACCGCTTCCGCAGGGAGCGCAGCTGGCGGCTGCGCGGAGGAAATGAAGGCCGAGGAGTCTGTGCCTGTCGGCCCTGGATTGAGGCTGCGCAGCGAGACGGTGATGACCGTCGGGTAGTCGAAGCCCGCGCCCGTGTTCCGGTCGACGGCGTAGCCGACGACGCCGCCGGCCAGAATGTTCCCCCAGACACTGCCGTTGGCCTTGGACACAACGACCTCATTGCCTGTCACGGCGCCTTCCTTGCGGCACTGGACGGACAGATCGGCCGTGCTCTTCTGAACGGTCACCGTGCCCGGAGTCGTGACGAACCACCTCCCCGCGTCGTTGGTGAGCGTGCAACCGATGCCGGCAATCTCCCTGTTGTCCAGGACGGTCTGAACCGACAAGGGCTGCAGCTTGGAGCCGGTGATCGAGGCGCACCCCGTCATGCCAATCAAACCACCCGCGATGAGCAAAGCCTTCATTGAAAAAGTCTCCAGAATGGAATTGAGCTGCATGGGATTTCCCTGATTGGTGAACGAGCCCTGCCGAGGCGTCGACGGCAGGAAGTGGTGCCATTCGATGGGCCCACACCCAGTGGCGCGGCTTGCATCGATCAGGCTCAGTCTCTCGAGCGCGGGGCTCATGGCGTGACCCTGGGCGAACCCGTTTTCAGATTTCGTGTTTCACGCAAGCGTCGGTAACATCTCGCCGCGTTGCACACGGGAGATCCCTTGCCTCAGACCGAGCGGCTATACCGAATCAAGAACATGCTCGACTCCGGCCGGGTGCTGACCAAGTCATTGCTGCTCGAAGAGCTGAGTATTTCCCCGGCCACCCTGAAGAGAGATCTGGCGCTGATCCGTGATCGGATGAATGCGCCGGTGGTATTCGACCGGGACCTGGGAGGATGGAAGCTCGACAAGGCCGCTGCGCTGCCCGGCACGCAGTACGAGCTGCCCGGCCTGTGGCTCAGTGCCGACGAGATCCACGCGCTGCTCACCATGCAGCACCTGCTGGCCAACCTCGATGCGGGCGGCTTGCTCGGCCCGCACATCGAGCCGCTGATGCGCCGCCTTGGCAAGCTGCTGGGCGCAGGAACCCAGGCCACCGAAGAGGTGGCCCGCCGCATCAAGGTTCAGACGGTGGGCGCCCGCAGGGTGCACCTGCCGCACTTCCAGGCCGTGGGTTCGGCGCTGCTGCTGCGGCAGCGGCTGGTGATCGCCTATCACGGCCGTGGGCGAGACGAAGCCGGGGAGCGTGAGGTGTCGCCGCAGCGGCTGATCCACTACCGCCACAACTGGTACCTCGACGCCTGGTGCCATGTGCGCATGGGCCTGCGCAACTTCAGCGTGGATGCGATCGAGCGCGTGCAGGCCATCGACAAGCCGGCCATCGATGTGGCCGAGACGGAGCTCGACGCGATGCTGGGTTCAGGCTACGGCATCTTCTCCGGCAAGGAGGTGCAGTGGGCCACGCTGCGCTTCACACCCGAGCGCGCCCGCTGGGTGGCCGACGAGACCTGGCATGCGAAGCAGGAGGGCCACTTCGACGAGCAGGGCCGCTATGTGCTGCGCCTGCCGTATGCGGACCCGAGGGAGCTGATCATGGACATCCTGAGGCACATACCTGAGGTGGAGGTGGTGGGGCCGACCGAACTGGCACAGGCTGTCAGCAGCAAGGTTGCAGCAGCAGCCGGGCGCTGATTGGTCGAGCTCACGGCGCCCCCGGCACGCTCGACCGGGTTCCGGATCGCGATTCCTGCAGGCTCACGCCATGAGCCTCTGGCTGTGTAGATTCAGCG
>CANHOE010000093.1 GCA_947462175.1 Burkholderiales bacterium
GCAGCGTGCCGACCGCATCATCGTGATGGACGGCGGCCGCATCGTCGAGAGCGGCACCCACACCACGCTGAGCGCAGCTGGTGGCCTGTATGCGCGTCTGGCCAAACTGCAATTCGATGCCTGAGTCCATTCCACAAACCAACCACTTCCACCCATGACGACGGTGTCCAGTCCCTACGAAGACCTGATGCGCCATGTGCGCGACCACGGCGTGTTCAAGGCCGATCGCACCGGCACGGGCACGAAGAGCATCTTCGGCCACCAGATGCGCTTCGATCTCGCGGCCGGTTTTCCGCTGACCACGACCAAGAAAGTGCACCTGAAGTCGGTGATCCTCGAACTGCTGTGGTTCCTGCGGGGCGACGGCAACGCGCGCTGGCTGCAGGAGCGGGGCGTGACGATCTGGGACGAATGGGCGAAGGCCGATGGCGATCTGGGCCCTGTCTATGGCGTGCAGTGGCGCAGTTGGCCGACACCGGGAGGCGGACACATCGACCAGATTGCCGAGGTCGTCAAGACGCTGAAGACCAACCCCGACTCGAGACGCATCCTCGTCAGCGCCTGGAACGTGGCGGAACTCGACAAGATGGCGCTGATGCCCTGCCACGCACTGTTCCAGTTCTACGTGGCGCCTTCGGCAGTGGCCGGCGAGCCAGGCAGGCTGAGCTGCCAGCTCTACCAGCGCAGCGCAGACATCTTCCTCGGCGTGCCGTTCAACATCGCCAGCTACGCGCTGCTGACACACATGGTCGCGCAGCAGTGCGATCTGCAAGTGGGCGATTTCGTCTGGACCGGCGGCGACTGCCATCTCTACAGCAACCACGCTGAGCAGGTGGACCTGCAGCTGTCGCGTGAACCCAGGCCTGCGCCCAGCTTGGTCATCAAGCGCAAGCCCGCATCGATCTTCGATTACGAGTTCGAGGACTTCGAGGTCCAAGGCTATGAACCCCACCCCGCCATCAAGGCGCCCGTGGCCGTCTGAGGTATCGGTTCTCGCCAGGGAAAACTACGGCCGAATAGCGCTCAAGCTTGGGGTTCATTCCGCCGAATAACCTGATGTGTGATGGGGATATTCCTGACCAATCTGGTCGGGTGTTCTCGTCACCAGGAACGCAGGAGCGGCGCATGCGCAACAACCAGCCAGTGACTCAACGCGAGTACGAAATCCCCGACGGCGCGACCCTGATGTCAACGACCGATCCGCAGAGCCATGTCCACTACGCGAACGCGGCGTTTGTACAGGCCAGTGGATTTTCCCGCGAAGAGATTCAGGGTCAGCCGCACAACATCGTTCGCCACCCCGACATGCCGCAGGAGGCGTTCGCCGACATGTGGGCAACGCTGAAGAACGGCGAACCCTGGACGGCACTGGTGAAGAACCGGCGCAAGAACGGCGATCACTACTGGGTGCGTGCGAATGCCATGCCAGTGATCCGCCATGGCAAGCATGCGGGTTATATGTCGGTACGAACCAAGCCTTCGCGCGCGGAGATCGCCGCGGCCGACGCGCTGTACCGAGACTTTCAGGCCGGGAAGGCGGCAGGTCGGCGCTTTCACAAGGGATTGATCCTCCGCGGTGGTCTGCTCGGCTGGACGTCGCTTTTGCAGACCATGCCCGTGCGCTGGCGCATCCGCAGCGCGCTGCTTGCGTCGTGGCCCCCGCTGGTGGCTGGCGTTGCCGCGCTAGGGATGAGCGGTACGCCGCTGGGTGGCTTTGCGGCAGGCTCGCTGTTCACGCTGGCCATGGCCTCGTGGGCACTCGAGGTACAGATCTCGCGTCCGCTTGAGCGCCTGCGCGAACAGGCGCTGTCGATCGCGTCGGGCGAAAGCCAGAGCGCTGCGCATGTCAATCGCGTCGATGAAATTGGGATGACCCTGCGCAGCGTGGGTCAGCTGGGTCTGATGTTCCGTTGGCTGATCGATGACGTGAGCGAACAGGTGCTGAATGTGAAGACGGCCACCACCGAGATCGCCCAGGGCAACAACGATCTGAGCTCGCGCACCGAGCAGGCAGCTGCCAGCGTGCAGCAGACAGCCTCGTCGATGGAGCAGATGACCGCCACGGTGAAGGGCAATGCGGAGACCGCCGATCAGGCCAACCAACTCTCGGGTTCGGCAAGCGAGGCAGCGGCCAAGGGCGGCATCGCCGTCTCTCAGGTGGTGGGCACGATGACCGAGATCAACGAGAGCTCCAAGCGCATCGCCGACATCATCAGCGTGATCGACGGCATCGCTTTCCAGACCAACATCCTCGCACTCAACGCAGCCGTCGAAGCGGCTCGTGCCGGCGAACAAGGGCGCGGCTTCGCGGTGGTGGCCGGCGAAGTTCGCAACCTGGCGCAGCGCAGCGCCGATGCGGCCCGAGAGATCAAGGCGCTGATCGGCGCCAGCGTCGACAAGGTCGAGGCCGGCACCAAGCTCGTCGACGATGCTGGTCACACCATGAACGACATCGTCGCCCAGGTGAAACGAGTGTCCGGCCTGATTGCAGAGATCAGTTCCGCGACCCACGAACAGCAAGACGGCATCGCGCAGATCGGGCAGGCCATCGGCAGCCTCGACTCGATCACGCAACAGAACGCAGCACTGGTGGAAGAAAGCGCCGCTGCATCGGACAGCTTGAAGCAGCAGGCTGAACGGCTGGTCGAGGCGGTCAGCGTGTTTCGCTGAAGGCCCAGGCCATCAGTAGCTGATGGCGTAGCGGTACCCGCGGAAACTCAGGACTGCCGAGCGCAGCTGGATCTGCTGCAGCGTCAGTTCGGGCGTCAGCTTGTCGCCTTCGTGATAGATCTGGCCGTTGATGATCAGCATCCGGCTGCTCGGGTTTTCCGAGTAGCTCGCGCCGCCCACCGTGACGGTCGGTAGCGCGGTTCGGATCTCTGACGGCAACTCCTTGACGGCGTAGACCTGCCCTTCAGCGCCTGGCGCCGATGCCGGCAGCGGACTCGCGGCCTTCGACACGCGATCCGCGGGCTGCGATGTCGGTTGCGCGACCGCCGGCCTGGCCAGGAGCTTCACCGATTCCTGGGTTGGCAATGGCTTGAACACCAGGGGCGGCGAAATCACGGATGCAACAGACTCCGGCGCCTTGGGTACCACCGCCACAGGCGCGGCGGCTTGCGGCGGCGCTGCAAGTTGCTGCTGTGGGCGCCCCACGTCGACTTCCACACGCGCGACGGGTGTATCCGCGGCCGACCACCACCAGACCGCGGCGACGAGGACCAACAGCAGCGAGGCCACCGCCACCCAGGGCAGCAGACCCGATCCATGCCCCTCGCCTTCCGTGGTGCCGATAAGCACCGATGGCGCATGGATGTTGGGCACCTCGCCCCGACTGCGTTCGGAATCGGCGCGCTTGAGCGCATCGAGGATGTACGACACGGGCAGTCTCAGCGCACCGGGATGGTGAGCGACAAGCGGGGCTCGTCCACACCGGATACCCGGTTCAGTTGCATGAAGGTGGTGGCACCGGCGATGCCGTCGGACTTCAAGCCCTGTGCGCGCTGGAACGCTGCGACGCGGACCTTCAATGCCGCATCGAAGGCACGGCCTGCGGTGGGCGCCGGCTCACCCGACCAGGCGGCGAGCTGCGTCGCGAGGGTGTCAACCGCTGCCCCGGTTCCCCCGTCGTTGAGGGGCGCTCGGTAGCCAGCGGGCGCACGCCACAGTGTCGCGAACTCACCTTCCCACATCACGGCCAGCATGCCGAGAGACATGCGCATCGGCTGCGCGTCGACCTGGACCATGGCGCTGTCAATGCCCAGTGCCGTGAGCACCGCGAAGGCCACCTGGCCGTTCGCGTCGCGCAGCGTCAGGATGCCGGGGCGGTCCAGCTGCCGGATCATCGCCAGCGTGGTGGTCATCCGTACGCAAGGCAGCTGCTGGGCCTGCGCGCTGAGGCACGGTGCTCGGTCGCCGCTGCCAAGTTGCGCTTTCCAGTATTCCCCCAGCGCCGTCCAGGCCTCGTCCTCCTGGCGCGGCAAGCGCTCGAAGGCCGTCTTGGCATCAAACGGAAGTGGTGGCGTGGCAGCAACGGGCGGGCGAACGGGCGACTCGGCCGCGGACGCGACCGACATCGCCAGCGAAGGTGCTGCCCCGGCCGACGCTGACACGCCGGCGGCATTGACGCTGGCCGCGATCGTGGGCCGCGGCGAGAGGTTGGCTGCACTGGCGGAGCGAGCCGCGGCAGAGGGCTGCTCGAACGATCGACCCGCCCACCACCCCGCAACCCCCAGCGCGAGGCCAGCAACCAGCGCCATCCACAAGGCGCCGCGCCTCGTGGAAGCGAGTGACGCGTTCGCTGCAGCTGCGTCGTCGAACACTTCACTGGCAGCCTTGTCGACCACCTGCCGATCGACAACCTCCTTGTGGCTGGCGTAGGCTCCAAGCAGGGCCCGATCGCAAAGCAGGTTGATGCGGCGCGGCACGCCGCCACAAACTCGGTGGATGCGCCGCAAGGTGTCCACCGCAAACGGAATGGGGCCGGTCAGCCCTGCAACGGCCAGCCGATGCCGGATGTACTGCGCCGTTTCTGCTTCGCTCAGCGCCTCCAGGTGAAACCGCGCAATGACGCGCTGCGCGAGCTGCTGCAATCCGGGCCGCGCCAGCATCTCGCGCAACTCGGGCTGACCGATCAGCACGATCTGCAGAAGCTTGCGTTCGTTGGTTTCGAGGTTGGTCATCAGCCGCAGCTGCTCCAGCACATCGGCCGACAGGTTCTGGGCCTCGTCGATGATCAGCACATTGTTCTGCCCGACGGCGTGGGTGCTGAGCAGAAAAGCGTTCAACGGATCGAGGTAGTCGGTGACCGTCGCGGTGCCCGGCTCGCGCTGCGGGTACGGGATGTGGAATTCATCGCACACCGACCGCATCAGCTCGATGACGGTGAGCTTGGGGTTGAAGATGTAGGCGACGTTGCACCGCTTCGGGATCTGCTCGAGAAAGCAGCGGCACACCGTGGTCTTGCCAGCGCCGATCTCGCCGGTGAGCAGCACGAAACCACCGCCGCCGCCCAGCCCGTACACCAGGAGCGCCAGCGCCTCGCGATGGCGCTCGCTCATGAACAGGTAACGCGGATCGGGGGCGATCGAGAACGGGGCCTGCTTCAGGCCGAAGTGATCCGCATACATGGCGGCAAGGATAGCGGGCCGCCGCGGGTGTCAGTGGCCGTGCGGCGCGGCGCCTCCCAGGGCCGCAATGATCTCGGGAGGTGCCTGCACCAGCTCGATCAGCACGCCCTCACCGGCCACCGGGAATTCATCGTTGTGCTTTGGGTGGATGAAGGTGATGTCATGCCCCGCCGCGCCCTGGCGGATGCCGCCCGGAGCGAATCGAACGCCATTCGCGCTGAGCCAACTCACGGCGGTCGGCAGATCATCGATCCAGAGGCCGATGTGGTTCAGCGGGGTGGTGTGTACCGCCGGTTTCTTGTCGGGGTCGATCGGCTGCATCAGGTCGACCTCGACCCGATTCGCGCCCGTGCCCATCGCGCAGATGTCCTCATCGACGTTCTCGCGCTCACTGACGAAATTGCCGGTGACCTCGAGACCGAGCTTGTCGACCCACAGCGTGCGCAGCCGGTCCTTGCTCGGCCCGCCGATGGCGACTTGCTGAATACCAAGCACCCGAAAAGGTCGTGTGGTCATGAATAACTCCTTGATGCGCAAGCGAAGCGATGCGCCCCATCAAGCCACGCCCGCGGAACCGGCTTGGCCGGGCCGCCAGGCGGCGCCACTCGGGGGCAGGAGCGCAGCGACTGGGGGGCCCTACTCAAACCGAATGATCACTTGATCGACGGCCAGGCTCTCGCCCTTCGCGGCCTTGACCTCTGCCACCACCGCATCCTGTGTCGCCAGCAGGATGTTCTCCATCTTCATCGCCTCGATCACGGCCAGCTTCTCCCCGGCCAGCACCTTCTGGCCTGGCTTGACGGTCACGTCGACCAGCAGCCCTGGCATTGGCGACAGCAGGAATCGCGAGAGATCGGGCGGCGCCTTGAATGGCATCATGGCGTGCATCTCTGCGGCCAGCGGCGACACCACCATGGCATCGACCTGGGCGCCGTTGTGGATCACGCGGTAGGCCAGACCGATGCGCTCGATCTGGGCGCAGAACGGAGCGCCATCGATGCGGCCGTGGATCACCACCTCGCGCAACGGTGTGTCGAACTCGATGTGATGTTGCACGCCGCCCAACTGAACATCGAACCCGCCGTTGTCGGGCACCACACTGGCCAGGACACGCTCGAAACTCCCCTGCCCGTCGCCAGTGATCACCACTGAGTCCGGCTTGATGCTGAACTCGTGCCCTGGCAATTGCCCGGTGATGCGCGCCGAGCGGTCGAGATGGATGCGATGAGCCACTGCCGCCAAGGCGCGCAGGAGCATCGGGTCGGTCTGCGGCAGCGCTGCAGCCGAGAAGCCGTTGGGGTACTGCTCGGCGATGAAGCCGGTGTTGAAGTCGCCAGCGACGAACTTCGGATGCGCCAGCAGCGCCGCCTGGAACGGAATGTTCGAGCTGATGCCACGGATCGCGAACGCGTTCAACGCCTCGCGCATCTTCACGATCGCCTCTGCCCGGTCGCGGCCCTTGACCACCAGCTTGGCGATCATCGAGTCGTAGTACATCGGGATCTCGCCGCCATCGATCACGCCGGTATCGACGCGCACGCCGCCTTCTTCCGGCACCTCGCCGCTGGCGGTCCAGGTCTCCGCCGGTGGCGCGAACTTCACCAGCCGACCGGTCGATGGCAGGAAGCCGCGGAACGGGTCTTCGGCATTGATGCGGCATTCCATCGCCCAACCATCACGCTTGATGTCTTCCTGGGTGAGGTAGAGCCGCTCGCCAGCGGCAACGCGGATCATCATCTCCACCAGATCGAGCCCGGTGATGCCCTCGGTCACCGGGTGCTCGACCTGCAGCCGGGTGTTCATCTCGAGGAAGTAGAAGCTCTGGTCCTTGCCGACGACGAACTCCACCGTGCCAGCGCTCTGGTACTTCACGGCACGCGCCAGCGCGACGGCCTGCTCGCCCATCGCCTTGCGGGTGGCCTCGGTGATGAAGGGCGACGGCGCTTCCTCGATCACCTTCTGGTGGCGGCGCTGGATCGAGCATTCGCGCTCCCACAGGTAGACCATGTTGCCGTTTGCATCGCCCAGCACCTGGATCTCGATGTGGCGCGGCTCCTCGACATACTTCTCGATGAACACGCGGTCATCGCCGAAGCTGTTGCGCGCCTCGTTGCGGCAGGAGGTGAAACCTTCGAAGGCCTGCTTGTCGTCGTAGGCCACCCGCAAGCCCTTGCCGCCGCCGCCCGCGGATGCCTTGATCATCACCGGGTAGCCGATGGCCTGGGCGATCTCGACCGCGTGCTCGGCGGTGTCGATGGCGGCGTTGTAGCCCGGGATGGTGTTGACACGGGCCGCGATCGCCAGTTGCTTGGACGCGATCTTGTCGCCCATCGCGGCGATCGACGCATGCTTCGGGCCGATGAAGATAACGCCTTCTTCTTCGACGCGACGCGCGAACTCGGCGTTCTCGCTCAGGAAACCATAGCCTGGATGCACAGCCTGCGCGCCGGTCTGCTTGCAGGCAGCGATGATCTTGTCCATCACCAGATACGAGTCTCGCGACGGCGCCGGGCCGATGTGCACTGCCTCGTCGGCCAGCGCCACATGGCGGGCGTCCTTGTCGGCATCGGAATAGACGGCAACCGTCCGGATGCCCATCTTCTTCGCAGTCTTGATCACCCGGCAGGCAATCTCTCCACGGTTCGCAATCAGAATTTTTGTGAACATCGTCAACTCTCTATTTGGTGCCACAGGCAAGCGAAGCGAGGCCTACTTCAAGCAACCGCCGCGGAGCGGCTTGGCCGGGCCGGGGGCGGGAGCGCAGGGACTGGGGGGCCCACCTCAAAGTGGGATATTCCCGTGCTTGCGCCACGGGTTCTCGAGCTTCTTGTCGCGCAACATGACCAAAGACCGGCAGATGCGCTTGCGCGTCTCGTGGGGCTGGATCACGTCGTCGATGAAGCCGCGTGCGCCAGCCACGAAGGGGTTGGCGAAGCGGGCCTTGTATTCAGCTTCTTTGGCAGCCAGCTTCTCCGGGTCGCCCTTGTCTTCGCGGAAGATGATCTCGACCGCGCCCTTCGCGCCCATCACCGCGATCTCGGCGTTCGGCCAGGCGAAATTGACGTCTCCGCGCAGGTGCTTGGAGCTCATCACGTCGTAGGCACCACCGTACGCCTTGCGGGTGATCACGGTGATCTTCGGCACGGTGCACTCGGCGTAGGCGTAGAGCAGCTTCGCACCATGCTTGATGATGCCGCCGTACTCCTGGCTGGTGCCCGGCATGAACCCAGGCACGTCGACAAACGTCAGCAGAGGGATGTTGAACGCATCGCAAAAGCGCACGAATCGCGCAGCCTTGATGCTGCTCTTGATGTCGAGACACCCTGCCAGCACCAGCGGCTGGTTGGCTACGACGCCCACGGTCTGCCCTTCCATGCGCGCAAAGCCGATGATGATGTTCTTCGCATAGTCGGGCTGCAACTCGAAGAATTCGCCGTCGTCGGCGGTCTTCGTGATCAGCTCCTTCATGTCGTAGGGCTTGTTTGCGTTCTCTGGCACCAGCGTGTCGAGCGACCAGTCCAGGCGATCGGCCGGGTCGTTGCTCGGCCGCGCCGGCGCCTTTTCGCGATTGTTGGTCGGGATGTAGTTGAAGAAGCGGCGCAGCATCAGCAGCGCCTCCACATCGTTCTCGAACGACAGGTCGGCCACGCCGCTCTTGGTGGTGTGCGTCGTCGCTCCACCCAGGTCTTCTGCACTCACCTCCTCGTGCGTCACCGTCTTCACGACCTCGGGTCCGGTGACGAACATGTAGCTGCTGTCCTTGACCATGAAGATGAAGTCGGTCATCGCCGGCGAATACACCGCGCCACCCGCGCACGGGCCCATGATCATGCTGATCTGCGGCACCACACCCGAGGCCATCACGTTGCGCTGGAACACCTCGGCATAGCCGCCCAGCGACGCCACGCCTTCCTGGATGCGCGCGC
>CANHOE010000094.1 GCA_947462175.1 Burkholderiales bacterium
AATTTCGTATATTTTTCCCGCTCATTTTTTATGCTGGAATCAGCATCGAGCTTACAGAGCTTTTCTGAGAGCTTCGAGATTTTTCCAATTAGATAAGGAATCGAAGCTGACGGCATCTCAGCGGTAAATTTTGCACTTAGTACGCACCCTGGCTTAATGAGGCAAAGTATAGTCGCTGGAATTTTCAAATAAAAATTCGGGTCGAATCCGGTTGCAAAAAAATCAACGGATTCTAGTAATTCAATGTCGCTGCTCAGGACAAAGAAACCGTCAGAAGGCGACTCAAAAAGATCGCTACCAGGCTGCCACGTCCAGAGAACACCCCCCATAGAGTCCTCAAGCAGCAAGCTAAAAATTCGGATAAAGGCAGGGCGATCGGTTATGTCCCAACGAAGCTGTTCGATGACCCCGGTCCTTTGGTCGAAAACAAATCGAACAAGGTTAAACGCGGATCCGTACTTCCAAGGATGCCGTATTGCTTTAGATTCTGAAAGATCTGAATCTTTACTACGCCAGTAGAGGACTGATTGAGCCGTAGATCCAGCGACTTCCCTCGCGATCCCATGCGGCGAAAGGATCTCTTCAGCGAGTAACTCTAATTCATAACTATCGGCAAGCCATGGGCTCAAGCTATGTATGTAGCTTTCAAAGCGAAGTCGGATATGATCCAGCGCTGCCTCAGTATCTTTAGAAATGGGGAATTGAAGGAGGTGATATACTTCTAAAGCGAGCCGCATCGGTACGTCGAACTCACCTACCTCACCACTCCACTCCCGACTGTGCTGATGTTTTAATTCTCTTGTAATGAAGTTATCCGCCTGAGATTCGCTGTCTTTTGTAAAAATTGGCAGAGCGGCGCCCAGTTCTGTTTGGAGGTTTTTGATTGCGCCTCTCCAATCGTTGATGATTGAATCAAAATCCCAAACTACTCGTGTAGTGCCGCGCGTGTTTAACTCGGCGTTCAGCATGTAGGAGACGTAAAGCGCCGCTGCCTTGTTCTCGGAGAAGCCATCACGCTCGCGAAGGGATGCAGTAACCTCGCTTGGATGCCGAAGAGTAATAACAATGTATTCTCTCCTCCCATTTTGCCTAAATATATTCCTCCAAAATGGATATAGATGGGCGAGCCTAGGGTCCTTGATGACTATGGCTTCGTAGTCATTGAACTCCGCTTGAAAAATCGTGGATCCGGTAGCAACGAATTTCGCCAGATCGCCGCCCCGAGGAAGGTTGGCAGTTTGAACGCCCCTAACATCACTCCATTTTCGACCGGATGACTTCAGGATCTGATCGTTCAATTTAACAATGGGCTGGCACTCATAATACCCATGGCTATTATATTTACTTGGGAGTAAAAGATCTTTTCCTGGGTGGAACCCAAAAGTTGAGAGCAAGCCAGAGGCTGCGGATGTTCCGCTTCTGTGAACCCCAAGGACGCAGATAAACAAAAATCGGTTATTTTCCTCGCCCGCGACAACGCCTGTCTCGCTCAACTTATCATACTTGTCCATAAGTTATTTTTCGCTTTTAAGTGACCAGAAAAGCGTTGGGCATCCTGATGTTTCGTTGGATGGTCTTGACTAACGAGTAGAATTTTTATGTTTAAAATGGGTTGCATTGGAGGCTGGGCATTTCAGGCCCTTCCAATATCCCATTGAATGCTATATCTGTATGGGATTTCGCGTCGGATATGGTTGTGTAGGAGGCTCATCCCTCGAGAAGGCAGGGAAGAAATCTGTCGGCGATGACCTTTATTGCAGCAGCCCTATTCATATTCTCGTGAATAGTATTTACCCATTCCGATCGGCGTCTCGCTCATGACCCGATCCAGCCCTATTTTTAGATTTGTTGCAGATCTGGAGTCATCTTATTGTGGCTGCGGGGTTGTTCGTGAAAATGTAATGTAGTATTCGTTAATTTTTTTGTGGTTGCATCGGGTCGCAGAAATACATTCCTAATGATTTTCAGGTGCCTGCTTGGCTAATAGTTCCATGGCTTTGGTGAGTGAATTGTGGGCGCCTGTTAGTAGAATTTTCTCGGCCATCTGCGGGCTGCAGCCCCATTCCAGTGCCAAGTTGGTTAATATTTTCGCGTGGGCGTAGTCCCCAACCTGGTACTTTCCGGCGGCAGCATATATTGCAAGGTGCGCGCGCTCGGGTCGCTGCGTAATCTCGTCTTCCCGTAGATTCACTAATGCGTACCAGTCTGCGTTTTCCCATTGGGCGCGCACGCTAGCTAGCAACGCCGTGTCGTTGGTTGTGCCGTACTGATCTGTGCTTTGGGCTCCGGAACAGAGCCCTGTCGGCAGCCCGATGTGTGCGCCATGGCTCACACATCGTTGCAGCCGCGCAAGCTCATCTGAGAGCACTTGTATCTGGGTAGACATGTCTACAGGGCGCTGCGTTTGCCGTCCCAGGTCGGCCGTCGACCTCAATAGAAGTTGTGCAGCTTGGGGCAACAAACCAAGGTCTGCCAGTTCGCGCAAGGCACGCGTCGAGGTAGCAAGGCCACCTTCGGAGTCACCCGTCACAGCAAGCGCCTGAGTGAAGTGCGAGTGAAGCGAACTGTCGTCTGCCTTCAGCGCGGCAATACGGCCTAGCGTGTTGTGAACCCCAGAAATCAGTAATCGCGCCACCAGCTTAGGGTCGCAGCCCCATTCAATGGCGCGGCGGGTGTATTCCCTGGCAAGTTCGTGATCGGCTCGCTGCTGATGAGCACAGGCCACCAGCAGTGCCAGCTTGTCGCGCTCCGGATGGCGGGCGACCGTGTCGGCGTCGAGTTCGCACAGCGCATTCCAATCGCCCACCAGCCACTGGCTTTTGGCGCGTGCCAAGGGCGGTGAATCTGCGCGGCCGCGTGCAGCCGCTAACGACGGAACGCTGGTGCCCAGCGAACCTGAGTCGTCAGCCAGCCGATAGCCCCCACGGCTTCGGCCAGGCGCGCGCTTAGAAGTTCTTTTCACGGATCAGCACGTCCTTGATGAGTTCCAGCTGTGCCTCTGCCTTCAGGATTTCGTTGTCAAGCAGTCGCCGCCGTCTGTCGGCATCGGCCACTTTTTGCAGCATCCCGGCATGCGCAGTTTCGAGGTCTTCAGCCTTCTTGACGAGCTGGGCATTGGCGCCATGCAAGGCCTCTGTCTCTGCCTTCAGTTTTGCGTTCGCCTTATGCAGGCTTTCCGTCGCGCTGGTCGCGTTGTCGTGCTGTCGTCCACGTTCCTCGTAAGCTTGCGTCAGCGCTTGCAGTTGCGTCTGGCGCTCAGCGGCCAGTGCGGCTTGCTCATCACGCGACCTGGTTAGCTGCTCGATTTGCACCCCACGGTCATGGGCCGTTTGCTCGGCCTGCGCCTTGCCTTGGTTCAGGCGCTCGATTTGGCCAGCCCTGTCTGCCGCAGTCTGGTCTGCCGCAGCCTTGGCTTGGCTCACCGCGTCAAAGTGCGCTTGAAGCGCTTTCAGCCTTTCGTCGGCCGCCTCAAGTGCTGCCAGCTGCCAACTCAACCGTTGCTCAAGCACTTCGGTTTGGTGGCGTTGGGCGTTGAACCGCAAGAGTGTCACTGGCCACAGGGGCTCTTGGTCAAACTCAGCAGCGGCCGTATCAAAGCAAGCACGTTGAAGTTGGTTCACCGCCTGCTCAGCGGTCGTGCCCCATGCAGGTAAGGCTTCGCGCGATCCGCGCAGCAACACAGCATCAAACTTGATGAGCTCCCCGTGCGGCAGGCTGTCCAACAGCGCAGCCTCCTGGCCGGGCACGTCAAGCACCAGAACATTGATGCCACCGGCCTCCGTCGCGACTTGCACCGCGGCCAGCACGTCGGTCAGCGCCCGCGCATTGACTGTTCGAGATTCGACCAGACGCAAACGCGGATAAAACGAGTGCAACGCGCCAGACTGTAGCGGGCCGTTTAACCGGCACAAGTTGTAGCGGTGCCACTCCAGGGGGCTGCCAGTCGTACTCACGGGGTGTGCGAGCACCTCGGCCCAGGGGCATTGGGCTGCAGCGCGCAGCAGTTCTGCAGCAGTATCCGCGTCGCCTTCCAGCAGGACCACTCGAGCCGGTTTCAAAGCGGCGTAGCACTCCAGCACGGCCCCGCTGCCAGCACCGATGTGCACCACCGTTCCCAGTGGCTTTTCAAGGGCGGCCAGGTATTCGAACAAGACTGTCATGTTGGGTCCGTAGCTGTTTCAGCTTTGGGGTGTTCGTTAGGTGGCCGGGTAGAGCACGTCGCGTTATGTCAGCGCGGGCCAGTCAGCCAATTGAGCATGCCCCCCCAGGGCTGCGATGGGGTGCCCCGTCGCGCATCGTTTGTCAGTGACGCTGCGGCCTGCGTCAATCGCTGCGCCTGCGCTTCGCCGCCCAACAGATCCGGCGGCACGCGCAACAACGCCTCTGGCCAAACAGCCAAGAGCGCAAGCACAAAGTCCAGATCGGCGGGGGTGACCCGCTGCCGCCACAGATGGCGCTCTTGCTTACTCAGGCTGTCCTCCAAGGGCAAGTGGAGGCGGTCAGGCACCGCGCCCGATTCATCATCTGGCCATGAGGGCAACGGCGGTATGCCGTCCGGCCCGCACAGCAACGTCAGTCCAGCCTGCGGGCCTAAGCTGCGCCAGTGCACCGTCAGTTGGGGCAACTGACGGACACCAAAGTGCACCTGGCCAAAATTGAAGGCCAGCACGCCGGAGCCCGGCTCGCCCACCGGCGAAACCGCCAGGGAGCCGTAGCGAAAGCGCCTCGGCATTTCCTGGAGCTGTTCGCGCAGCCTGCGCGCCAGCGGCTGCCAATGCGGCGCCAGCAGCAACACGGGGTCTGTGAGCCTGCGTTCGAGCACCAACACCAGCGCCAGCGTCACCAACCAGTCGGTACTGTCCATCGCATCGAACACTGGCTGGCTGCCCGCATCGCTAGGCACCAGCAGCATGTAGGGCATGCCATCTTCTTGCCCGCTTTGGCGCCATGCCGTCAGCAACTGAGCGCCCTGGGCGTTGGCAAACACCACCAGGCCCGGGTGGCCATGGTGCTCGACCAGCCTGACGCGCGCCTCAGGCAGCGTGCGATCACCCACGTTGACCTGCTGAAGCGTGAACGTCAGCTCGCGGTGCGGATGCGTGCTGCGCTCGGTGACGGGTTGCACCTGTTCGATCGACAAATCGATCTGCACAGCCGACGCCGCAGTGGTTGCTGCGCCCTCGAGCCTGCAGCACTCCAGGTAGTAGTGCTCGAGTTCCTCTTGCACCTGGTGCAGTTCCGCAAGCATCAGTTCGTTTTCTTCGCCAGCGGCCTTCAACTCTTTGAGGTGTTGGTCAATAGCCGAATGGGCAGCAGCAAGCTCGCCGATTTTTTGCTGCTCTGCGAGATGCAAATCCCGCAGGCGTTTTGCTGCGGCTGCGGCATCGATCTGCAGACCCGCGACAAGCTCAAAGGCCGCAGCGTTGTCGACATCAAACAATGCGCAACTTGCTTGCAGCTCAGAGTACAGAGCCTGAACACCGCGGTCGGCGAATACCAGAGCTTGACCCAAAGCAAGACTGAGGGAATCGAACGCTGTCAGGGCTGGTGCAATAGATGCCTTCACAGACGCACCAAAGCGTTGTTGACAGGCCTGCACCAACCTGTCGTGGTCACGCCGGGCCTCGTCCGCATCGACCAACAAGCAACGGGCCTCTGCTCTCTGCACCTGGCGAAGCACGCGTCTAGCACCAACGCACCAAGCGCTCAGCCACTGCGCTGGATCTTCGATCTCGTGGACGGCCAACGCCGCAGCCAAAACCACTGCCGGGTTTTCGACAAATACCAGCCATCCCGCGTCCGGAAAGCGCTGAGCAACAGATTCAAGCTCCAACCACGCACATTCACCACCGCCGATCTGCAAGCCGCGCTCAGTGCAATCCGCAGCCAACCAGGCAGTCGCCCCGCCGTGCCATTGCCCGGTGGGGGTGCCAACAATGAAAAGGTCAGTAGCGCTCATTTGTTTTCCAGGACAGCGTTCACCACGCCGCCGCAGCGCATGGCCTCCACGCCTTTAAAAGTGTGAGGTCTGGTGAAATGACCTGTCTGAAATGGTGTGCGGCATCAGCAGCGCGCTCATGTAGGCGGTGGGCCAGCGCAGGATGCGAGCCACGCAGTAACGTGCGCTGGCCACGGCAGCAAAGTCTTCGGTTGGCAAGGTGCGGGCAAACAGAGCACGCTCCACCAAGCGTGGTGACGTCGAGGAGCCGTTCAATCATGACCAGGTTGTCAGTGCTCTCCCGACCGCATAAACCAAGTGGCACTTGGTAACACTGTCGAGACACCAAAAAACATCATAACTGATCAAACTATCTATTCGCCTTGCCTTGATGAGTCTTGCCGCCGCGCTGTTCCGAGGCGATGGTGCTTGTCATGCAGATCTCGCCGGGGTCGGCTAACGCACTAAATCACAGCCTTCAATCAGAAAAGCCAGTTCCCTCGCGTCGCCGCTGCCCGGATCAAACGTCGAGGGGAAGAACGTGTCCTCGCAAAGCACGCGGCAAGTGATGCGAGCATCTGCGACCCGATCCGGCAGGGCCACCGGCAGCACGATGTTGAACACGCCCGGCCCCCTGAGGTCAATGCACTGGGGTGCGAGACCTGGCGAGGTGACCTCGATGCGAAGCGCAGCGCCAGCCGGCGCTGCGTGCCTGCAGCGCAAGACGATGGCGGAGCAAGGTTGCGCCGGCTGCCGCAGACGTACTGCAACTTGTCGTCCAGCCCAGCCGTCTGGATGCACATCCACGTAGACATGAGGCGTCGCCAGCCGCAAAGGCCTGTCTGTGGCAATCCGCTGGCGCAGCATCTGCACCGCATCGGCTGCCATCCAGGGCGCGGCCTGATCGACCAGCCGGTGCATCGCATCAACCAGCTGTACCGGCTCAGGCTGAAAGGGGTGCTCTGCGCACAGCTCGGCAAAGTGTGTCAGCAACCAAGAGGGCGGTGCCGCCCCCAGATGACGGTGAATGAGCTGCATGCCCTCGAGCGCCACGCGCTCGCGCATGCGCGTCGTGATGCAGCCAGCATGCAGGCGCGAACGGGCCTGCAGCTGCGGCAGGTACCCGATGCGGCCTGGGTAGGCTTTGAACAGCTTGAGCCACAGGTCAAAGTCAAACGCCGTGAGCAGACCTTCATCGAGGCCGCCCACCTTCATCCAGACCTCACGCCGAACAAACACAGTGGGTTGGCATATGAAGCAACCGTTGGCAAATTCAGCCACCGGGGTTTGCGGACCCTGCGTTGGGTAAGGACCGATCAACTCGCCATCTACATCAACATGGGTGGCCTCGCCGTAAACCATCACGTCGGCGGGTCTTTCGGCAAGGTGATTCAACGCGCGCTGCATGGCGCCCGGCTCATACAGGTCGTCTGAATTGAGCCAACCGATCACCGCTCCCCGGGCCATTGCCACCGCACGGTTGATGGCCTGCGCCGGTCCGTCGTCAGGCCCCGAGGTCCAGCGCAGGCGGCCGGGGTATTGCGCTGCCAGCGCCGCAAGCTGCTCAACGGTGTCGTCCGTCGAGCCGCCGTCCACCACCACCAATTCAACGCCGTCCACCGGCTGGTCGAGCACGCTGCGCACTGCCTCAGCCAGAAACCTGCCCTGGTTGAGCGATGGCATGACCACGCTCAGTAGCGGCAGGGATCCCTCGCTAACCAGCATCACCCGCGCTCATCGACGCGCGCCGGCCTCGTGGGCGCAGAACCACGCGTACGCATCGCGCAGCCCGTCTTCCAGCCCGATGGCCGCGTGCCATCCCAAAGCCCGCAGGCGCGACACATCCATCAGTTTGCGCGGCGCTCCGTCGGGCTTGCTGGCGTCAAACACCAGCCGTCCGGTGTAGCCGGTGACGAGTGCGACCGTTTCGGCCAACTCGCGAATCGTGCAGTCAACGCCCGTGCCCACGTTGATGTGCGACAGCATCGGCTGGGTATGGGTGCGGTAAACGGCATCGTCGAGTTCCATCACGTGCACGCTGGCCGCGGCCATGTCATCGACGTGCAGGAACTCGCGCATCGGCGTGCCGCTGCCCCAGATCACCACTTCGGGCACGTTGCCAGCCACGGCCTCATGAAAGCGCCGCAACAACGCCGGTATGACATGCGAGTTCTCGGGGTGGTAGTTGTCGTGCGGGCCGTACAGGTTGGTGGGCATCACGCTGCGGTAATCGCGCCCGTATTGCCGGTTGAAGCTCTCGCACAGCTTGATGCCTGCGATCTTGGCAATGGCGTAAGGCTCGTTGGTGGGCTCCAGCGTGCCGGTGAGGAGCGCGTCTTCGCACATCGGCTGCGTGGCCATGCGGGGGTAGATGCACGACGAGCCCAGAAACAGCAGCCGTTGCACGCCCGAGCGGTGCGCCGCATCGATCACGTTGGCCTCGATCATCAGGTTTTGGTAGATGAAATCGGCAGGGTAGGTGTTGTTGGCATGAATGCCGCCCACCCTGGCCGCCGCAAGCACCACCTGGCTGATGCGGTGCTGTGCAAAGTAGGCTCGCACTGCTGCCTGGTCGGTGAGGTCGAGCTCGGCATGCGTGGCGGTCAGGATGTGCGCGTAGCCCAGCGCAAGTAAGCGCCGAACCACGGCGGAGCCCACCATCCCACGGTGACCGGCTACGAAGATGGGGCTGTCGAATTGGAGGCCGGTCATGGAGCTCACCCCGCCTCTCGCGCCAGGGCCACGTCATGCCCATGGGCCTTTAGAAAGGCGGTGCGCTGCGCGACTATCAGGTCAGCGGCCACCATCTCGGCGCACATGGCCTGTGCGGTGATCTCTGGCACCCAGCCCAGCTTTTCGCGGGCCTTGGTCGGGTCGCCGAGCAGGGTTTCGACCTCGGCGGGGCGAAAGTAGTGCGCATCGACGGCGACCACGCAATCGCCCACCTTGAGCGCCGGTGCATGGTCGCCCACGATGGCGGCGACGTAGGCTTTTTCATCGGCGCCCAAGCCTTCAAAGCGCAGCGTGATACCCAGCTCGGCAGCCGACCAGGTGATGAACTCACGCACTGAATACTGCTTGCCGGTGGCGAT
>CANHOE010000095.1 GCA_947462175.1 Burkholderiales bacterium
CAAAAGCACGGGTTGAAGCCCCGCAGACCCGGGGTGTGCGGGATGAGCTGCGATGCCTAGGATTCAGTGATGGGTCGGGCAAGGGTTGCTCGACTGACGCAGTCCGGAGTACCTATGGCATCACTCAAATCCCTTGCGGTGGCAGCAGCCATCCTTGCCGCTACCCAGGCTCATGCGATTTCTTTCACCGTGACCAGCGGCGCATCTTCGCTGGTCGAAGGCGTCGCAACCGACACCTTCGACCCTGACGCGACGATTTCGCTGACCCCGACGGGTGGTGCATTCTTCTCAGCGTCTGCGAGCGGCATTACTGCCAAGCCTCCAGGCTCGACAGGCCAGTGGTGGTCGATCGGCACTTTCGGCGGGCAAGCAGGTCCTGGCGTCGTGCAGTTGAGTTTCAGCGCCACTTACTACGGTTTCTTGTGGGGCTCGCCAGACAGCTACAACGCCGTTGAGTTTTACAGCGACGGCAAGCTGTTAAAGGCGTTCGGTGGTCCTGACGTGTTCGCGCAGACCGATGGGTTTCAAGGTGCATTCCCTCAAGGCCAGTATGTGAACTTCTGGGCGGGTGAGGGCGAGCAGTTCGATCAAGTGCGCTTCCTTTCGGGCAGCAATGCATTCGAGACCGACAACCATGCTGTGTTCGCGCCAATCAATGTGCAGATCGACAACTTCACGGCACCTGTGCCTGAACCCGAAACCTACGCGCTGATGCTGGCGGGTCTTTGCGCGATCGGCTTCATGTCCCGCAATCGCCGATCGATCTGAGTCGTTACCTTCCTGGGAAAGGCCCCTCTCGGGGTCTTTTTTGCGTCTGTTGAGTACAGCGGACCGGCGGGTGTGCGGCTAGACTGGATGCCGGCTCTACCCAACAAACCATGTTCCAGCGCCTCCGCGAAGACATCGCCTGCATTCTTGAACGCGACCCCGCTGCGCGCAGTTCCTGGGAAGTCCTGACCTGCTATCCAGGCCTGCACGCGCTGGTGCTGCATCGTCGGGCGCACTGGTTCTGGAAAAACGGATGGTTCTGGGTCGGACGATTCATCTCGCATCTGGCGCGCTTTGTGTCTGGCATCGAGATTCATCCCGGGGCCCGGATCGGCCGGCGGGTGTTCATCGACCACGGTATGGGCGTGGTCATCGGCGAGACCGCCGAGATCGGTGACGACTGCACCATCTACCAGGGCGTCACGCTCGGTGGTACCTCGCTCAGCAAAGGTGCCAAACGCCACCCGACGCTGGGTCGTGGGGTGATCGTCGGGGCCAATTCGCAGGTGCTCGGTGGCTTCACCGTCGGCGACAACGCCCGGGTGGGCTCGAATGCGGTGGTGCTGAAGCCAGTGCCGGCCGGCGCCACAGCGGTCGGCAACCCAGCCCGGATCATCGATGCGCAAGCCGATGCTGTGCGCGAAGCCACAGCCGCCAAGATGGGTTTCTCCGCTTATGGCATCACGCAGGGTGATGACCCGGTGGCCCAGGCCATGAAGGGTTTGATCGACCATGCCGCTACACAAGAGCATCAGATCACGCTGCTCTGGCAGGCCATCGAGACCTTGTCCAAGCGGCCGAGTGAGTCGGTTCGGGCAGGCTGCGTGCCGCCCGATGCCCAGACGACCGACCAATTCAACGCTGCTGCGCTGAGTCAGCTCGTGAAGTGAAGCGGATCAGTTCGGCGTTGGCCGCAGCGCCGACTTCGGCCGGAACGCCTTGCAAAGCGTCGGGTCTGTTTCCAGGTAGGGTCCGCCGATCAGGTCGATGCAGTACGGCACGGCCGCGAAGATGCCCGGCACCGGTGGCGTGGCAGTGGGCAAACCCTCGAGCGTTTCAGCAATCGATTTCGGCTGGCCGGGCAGGTTGATGATCAAGGTGCAGCCGCGGATTACCGCAACTTGACGCGACAGGATGGCCGTGGGTACGAAGTGCAGGCTGATGCTGCGCATCTGCTCGCCGAAGCCCGGCATCACCTTGTGGGCAACCGCCAGCGTGGCCTCCGGGGTCACATCGCGCGGTGCGGGACCGGTGCCGCCGGTGGTCAGGATCAGGTGGCAGCCCGCGTCATCGACCAACTCGCACAGTGCTGCGCTGATGCCGGCCTGATCGTCGGGAATCAGGCGCGTTTCCCACTGCACCGGGTTGCGCACTGCGCGCGTCAGCCAGTCCTGCAGCGCAGGCACACCCTTGTCCTCGTAGACGCCTGCCGACGCACGATCGCTGATCGACACGATGCCGATGCGCACGGCGCTCAGGGCTGCGGCGTCGAGTTCACTCATGGCAGTGTCGACTCGGAGGACTCAACTGCCGTCAGCGGCTGACGCTGACGGCGTCGCTGGCGGCATGGGGTGTTGCCGGATGAACTTGAACAGCTCGCGAAAAGCCTTGCCGCTGCGCTGCTCGGGCAGCACCGAGGCATCCTTGCGCGCCGCGCGGATCAGACTGCGCAGCTGCTGCACATCGGCCTGAGGGCGCTTGGCCATCCATTCGGTCAAGGCGTCGTCGCTGGCGATCAGTTCCGCGCGCCAGCGTTCCGCATCGTGCAGCGCGAGTGCGTCCTTCGCGTGGCCGAGTTGCATCGCAGCGACCGCTTCACGCAGCGGTTCGGGATCGGTACGGCGCATCAGCTTGCCGATGTACTGCATCTGGCGGCGCCGACCTTCGTGGGTCTTGGTGCCTCGGTACTGGCGGATGGCGTCCAGCAGGATCTCGTCCATCGGCAGGTCGACCAGCCGGTTGTCCGGCATCTCGACCAGCGCTACGCCCAGGTCCTGCAGATCGTGCGAATCCTTCTTGCGCCGGGTCTTGCTCGGGCGGGTGAGCCATGCCGGGATGGGCTCGGCGTCGTCGGGGTCTGGTGACTCGTTGTGTGGCATGGTCGGCTGTGAAAGCGGGGCGAAGGGCGAAGCGCAGGCTGCGGTCGCTGGTGAAAAGCCGCTCGGTATCATAGCCACGGGGTTCTTCAGCGACGGTCGCGCCATGCCGCTTGGACGTGACTTCGATTCAGTTCCTCATTTCCTTTTCTGCTCCCTGCGCCGCAATCCAACCGACGTCCTCCACCCATGCCCCCAAAGACCTCGCCGTCATCCGTGTCCACAGGCTTTGCCTATGCCCGTGCCGATTTCCAGCAGTTGGTCGATGATGCGCTGAAGTTCGCAGCACAGATCGGTGCCACCGATGCCGGCGCCGAGGTTTCCGAGGGCGTTGGCCTGTCGGTGTCGGTGCGCAAGGGTGAAATCGAGAACGTCGAGCGCAACCGCGACAAGTCGATCAGCGTGTCGGTCTACATCGGCCAGCGGCGCGGCAATGCGAGCACCTCTGACTTCTCGCGCGCTGCGCTCGAACAGACCGTGCGCGCAGCACACGACATCGCACGCTTCACCGCCGACGACCCGGCCGCCGGTTTGCCGGATGCGGCCGATCTGGCCCTGGGCGAGGCCGCCACGCGCGACCTCGACCTGTTTCACCCCTGGGCGATTGATGCCGCCGGCGCCGCCGAGATCGCACAGCGTTGCGAGCGCGCTGCCTTGACGCTGGATCCACGCATCACCAACTCCGAAGGCGCCGGTGTGTCGGCGCAGCAGTCGCATTTCTTCGCCGGCAACAGCCACGGGTTTCGCGGGGGCTACGCCAGTTCACGGCATTCGCTGTCGGTGGCGCCAATTGCCTCGCTACCCGGCCGCCGCGGCGACGACATGCAGCGCGACGCCTGGTACAGCTCGATGCGCTCGGCCGATCAACTCGCCTCCCCCGAGGCGGTCGGTCGTTACGCTGCTGAGCGGGCGCTGTCGCGGTTGAAGTCGCGCAAGGTCAAGACCTGCGAAGTGCCGGTGCTGTTCGAGTCGACCATCGCCGCGGGTTTGCTCGGCGCTTATGTGCAGGCCACGAGCGGCGGGGCGCTCTATCGGAAGTCGAGCTTCCTGCTCGACAGCCTTGGCAAGCGCGTGCTTGCCAAGCACATCGACATCCACGAAGACCCGCACCAGCTGCGCGGCAAGGCCAGCGCGCCGTTCGATGATGAAGGCGTGATGACCCACGCGCGCGATGTCGTCAAGGGTGGCGTCGCGCAGGGCTATTTCCTGTCGAGCTACTCGGCGCGCAAGCTCGGCATGCGCACCACCGGTCATGCTGGCGGCTCGCAGAACCTGACGCTCACCAGCCGGCTGACCCAGCCCGGTGACGATCTGGCGGCGATGCTGCGCAAGCTCGATCGCGGCCTGTTCGTCATCGAGCTGATGGGGCAGGGCGTCAACCCGGTCACCGGCGACTATTCGCGCGGTGCTGCTGGTTTCTGGGTCGAGCGCGGTCGCATCGTGCATCCGGTCAACGAGATCACCATCGCCGGCAACCTCAAGCAGATGTTCAAGGGCATCGTGGCGGTGGGCGCCGATGCCTACACCACGGGTGGAAAAACCATTGGCTCGGTGCTGGTCGATTCGATGAAGATCGCGGGCAGCTGATCCCCCATTCCCCCGTCTTCTCTGCGGAGCCTGCGTGCAACGTCGTCGATTCATCCACCACAGCGGCATCGCCGGCGTGCTTGCGGCAGGCACTGCACCGGCCCTCGTCCACGCCCAGGCGAATTTGCGTTGGCGTTTGGCCTCCAGCTTTCCCAAATCGCTGGACACCATCTTCGGCGCGGCAGAGCTGTTCGCGAAGAAGGTAGGCGAGATGAGCGGCGGGAAGTTTCAGATCAGCGTCCACCCTGCCGGCGAACTGCTGCCGCCGTTCGGTGTGGTCGATGGCGTGCAGGCGGCCACGGTCGAAATGGCGCACACCGTGCCCTATTACTACTTCGGCAAGGACGAAACCTTTGCCATCGGCGCGGCCATTCCGTTCGGTCTGAATTCGCGCCAGATGTCCGCATGGACCTTTCATGGCAACGGCCTGAAGCTGATGCGAGAGTTCTATGCCAAGTACAACATCATCAACTTCCCCGGCGGCAACACGGGGGTTCAGATGGGTGGCTGGTACCGCAAGGAGATCAAGTCGCTTGCCGACATGAAGGGCCTCAAGATGCGCATCGGCGGCTTTGCCGGTCGTGTCATCGAGCGCATGGGAGCGGTGTCGCAGAGCATTCCCGGCGGTGAGGTTTATCAGGCCCTGGAAAAAGGCACGATCGATGCGGTCGAATGGATCGGCCCGTACGACGACGAAAAGCTCGGCTTCTACAAGGTCGCGCCGGTGTACCACTATCCCGGTTGGTGGGAAGGCGGCCCCCAGGTCGATTTCTTTATCAACACCCAGGCCTACGCGAAGCTGCCGGCCGAGTACAAAGGCATGATCGAAGCGGCTGCAGCGGTCGCCCACATCGACATGCAGACACGGTACGACGCCAAGAACCCGGCCGCCCTGAAGACGTTGGTGAAGGCCGGCGTGAAGGTGCTGCCGTTTCCGAAGTCGGTGCTCGATGAAGCGTTCAAACAGTCGATGCAGTTGTACGACGAACTGAGCGCGAAGAACCCGAACTGGAAGAAGGTCTACGAAGACTATTCCGCCTTCCGCCGCGAACAGAACCTGTGGTTCCGCTTTGCCGAGTCCAGTTTCGATCGCTACATGCAGAGCGTCAAGCTCTGAGAGGCCGCAAATCCGCACACGGCGCCGGCCGATTCACATTACCTGCCGGAGGCCTTGCGGTCTGCCTCCATCGACTCCTGCAGCGCCTTCAACGGATCTTCATCGGCGGCAGTCGGGTCGTGCGATTCGGCGGCGCTGGCCGCGTCTGCGGCGTCGACTGCGTTCTGATCGGTCTGCATCTGCTGCAGCACCGCATCCGCATCGATGCGGGTGACTTCCTTGTCGCCGCGAGACACGAGTTGCGGGAACGCAATGATCAGCGCCACCATCGTCAGCTGGATCAGCACGAAGGGAATCGCGCCGCGGTAGATTTGCCCGATGGTGACCGGCGCCATGCGCCAGCCAGTCACCGCGTCGGTGTACTCCCGCTCGGGCGCGACGCTGCGCAGGTAGAACAGCGCGAAGCCGAACGGCGGATGCATGAACGAGGTCTGCATGTTCACAGCCAGCAGCACGCCGAACCAGACCAGGTCGATGCCCAGGGCCGCAGCCACCGGGGCGAGCAGCGGGACCACGATAAAGGCCAGCTCGAAGAAGTCCAGGAAGAACGCCAGCACGAAGATCAACACGTTGACCACGATCAGGAAACCCAGCGCCCCGCCGGGCAGGCCGGTCAGCAGGTGCTCCACCCACTTCGGCCCGTCGACCGCCTGAAAGGCCAGGCTGAACACCGTCGAGCCGATCAGGATGAACATCACGAAGCACGACAGCCGCGCCGTGCTGTCCATGGCCTGGCGCAACAGGGTCACGCTGAGGCGGCGTCGCAGGATCGCCATCACAAGCGCGCCAACCGCCCCCATCGCACCACCTTCGGTGGGTGTGGCAATGCCGAGGAAGATCGTGCCGAGCACCAGGAAGATCAGGGCCAGCGGTGGCACCAGCACCACAGCCACACGACCATACAGCCGCATCTGGGATGCCCAGCTCGAGTCCAGCGGCTGGCCGCTCAGCGTGCGGGCTGCGGCGGGCATCGCCGGCACCCACTCGGGTCGCACTAAGCTGATGACCAGCACGTAGAGCACATACAAGCCGGTCAGCAGCAAGGCCGGACCGAAGGCGCCGTGGTAAAGATCGCCCACGCTCTGCCCAAGCTGGTCGGCGAGCACGATCAGAACCAGCGATGGCGGGATGATCTGCGCCAGCGTCCCCGAGGCGGCAATCACGCCGCTGGCCACACGCCGGTCATAGCCGTAGCGCAGCATGATCGGCAACGAGATCAAACCCATCGAGATCACCGAGGCCGCGACCACGCCCGTGGTGGCCGCGAGCATCGCGCCGACGAAGATCACCGCATAGGCGAGGCCGCCGCGGATCGGGCCGAACAGCTGGCCGATGGTGTCCAGCAGGTCCTCGGCCATGCCCGAGCGTTCGAGGATCAGCCCCATGAAGGTGAAGAACGGGATTGCCAGCAGCGTGTCGTTCTGCATGATGCCGACGATGCGCAGCGGCAGTGCCTGCATCAGCGATGCTGGCAGCAGCCCCAGTTCGATCCCGACCAGCGAATAGAACAACCCGCAGGCGCCCAACGAGAACGCCACCGGGTATCCCACCAGCAGAAAGATCACCAGCGAGCCGAACATCAGCGGCGCGATGTTGGCGGCGATCAGCTCGTGCATCAGCGGGTGTCCTTGCCGGCCACGGTGTCGTCTTGGGCGACTGCCGGATCTGCGACGAGGCCGCGCAGCCAGGCCACCCGCTTGATCAGTTCAGACAGCCCCTGCAGCCCCAGCAGCGCAAACCCCAGTGGCAGCAGCGCCAGCACCGGCCAGCGGATCAGGCCGCCCGCGTTGTTGGACATCTCGCCAGTGGCATAAGCCTGCGCCACGATCGGCCACGACAGCGAGATCACCATCACGACGAGTGGCATCAGAAAGCAAAGCACACCCAGGATGTCGATCCAGGCCTGCGTGCGCTTTGACAGCCGACCCGACAGCACGTCGATGCGCACATGCGCCTGGCGGCGCAGCGTGTCGCCGGCCACCAGCAGGAAAACGGCAGCGAACAGGTACCACTGGATTTCCAGGAAGGCATTCGAGCTGGTGTTGAGCAGCTTGCGCACCACCGCATTGCCGGCGCTGACGAGTACCGCGGCCAGGACCAGCCAGGCCACCCAGCGCCCGACAGCGGCGTTCAACCGGTCGATCAGGCGCGACAGCTTGAGCAGGTTCAGCACCGGGCTCGAATCAGGCCGATGTGGCGGCCTGGAACAGCTTGCCCGAGCGGGTGCCGGTTCTGCAGAACGCCAGGATCGGCTTCGGCAGAGCATCGATCAGTTCGCGGAACCTCGCGATTTCGTCCGGGCTCTGGTAGCCCGGCGCAACCGGCAGGTGCCGGTAAGACAGCCCGGCGGCCAGGGCCGCAGCTTCGATCGCCGCACTGGTGGGCTGATCGGCACCGCCTTCGTGGTCAGGGCGGTTGTTGATGACGCTCCTGAATCCAGCCTGGGCCAATAGTGCCATCGCTGCGGGTTCGAGTTGTGGCGCGGCACTGACATGGGCGCTGAGGGGGCGCAGTGGTGGCAAGCTCATCAGCTGTCTCCTTGTGGGATAGAAACTCAGCGGGCCAGGGCCTGCTTCACGGCGGCTGATACCAGGCCCATGTCGGCTTGGCCGGCCAGCTTGGCCTTGACCGCGGCCATCACCTTGCCCATGTCGCCGGGGCCGGTGGCGCCAAGCTCCGCCACGATGGCCTGCACCTGGGCTGTGATCTCCTCGGCGCTAAGGCGCTGCGGCAGATAGCCTTCCAGCACCTTCAGCTCGGCCGTTTCCTTGTCGACCAGATCGGTGCGGCCTGCGCTGCTGAACTGTGAGATGGAGTCCTTGCGCTGCTTGATGAGCTTGTCGATGATGGCGATAACCGCTGCGTCGTCCAGGACGATGCGTTCATCGACCTCACGCTGTTTGCAGGCAGCCAGCAGCCCACGAATGGTCAGCAGCCGGGGCGCGTCTTTCGCGCGCATGGCGGTCTTCATGTCCTCGGTGATCTGGTCTTTCAGGCTCATGGTGTGCGCGTCCGTGGGGAGTGATCGTGCGGCAAATTCCGCCGTGCAAAGAAAAAGCCCGCAAAGAGCGGGCCTTTCGATAGGGCGAGAAGGCTGTCAGAACAGCTTTTTCGGCAGCTGCATGCTGCGAACGCGCTTGAAGTGGCGCTTCACTGCCGCAGCCTTCTTGCGCTTGCGCTCGGCGGTCGGCTTTTCGTAGAACTCGCGTGCCCGCAGGTCGGTCAGCAGG
>CANHOE010000096.1 GCA_947462175.1 Burkholderiales bacterium
GAGCGCAAGGTGGTGCGCGGCGTGATGTTCGAGTTGCACCTGCCGCAAATCAATGGCAGCCCCGACCCGGCCGTCTCGCTGGTCAGCGGCAAGCTGCGCCACGAAGGCCCGCAGCTTGAAGGCCATGCGCCGGAAGAGTCGCTGCTCAATCTGGCCGGCGAACACAACGCGACCCCCGACCGGGCAGTCGGCGAATGGGTGGTGCGCGCGCCGCAAGGCACGCGGCTGGTGCTGACCGCACGAGCCGATCGCGCCGGCATCGTTCGGGCCGAGGTCAACCTGGACTGAACCCGTCGGCGTGAGCCGAGCGATCGGTTCGGCTTCGGGCCTTCAGCGTGCGCTGTTCAACTGCCGGCGAGTCGCATCCGCCACGCGCCGTGCGGCTGCGGCAAAGTCGTCACCCGCACTCGCATACAACACCGCGCGCGACGAGTTCACCGCGATCGGGCCGGTGGTTCGGCCCGCTTGGGACCGCCAACCCGCTCGCACCGTCGCTGCCGCATCGCCACCCTGCGCGCCGACACCGGGAATGAGCAAAGGCAGCGTCGGGGCCAATTCGCGAACCCGCGCGATCTCGGCCGGAAACGTCGCACCGACCACCAGGCCGAGTTGTCCGGTGCGGTTCCACGGCCCTTGCGCCAGCCGCGCGATGTGTTCATACAGCAGGTCGCCGGGCTGCCCGCCGGCACCGACGATGCGCTGCGCCTGCAGGTCAGAGCCGCCCGCGTTCGAAGTGCGGCACAACAGGATGAGACCCTTGTCGGCGTAGTCGAGATAGGGCTCGATCGAGTCATGCCCCATGAACGGCGACAGCGTGACCGCATCGGCCCGATAGCGCTCGAAGGCCTCGCGGGCGTACTGCTGGGCGGTGCTGCCGATGTCGCCGCGCTTGGCATCGAGGATCACCGGCACGGCAGGCGCCACCGCATGGATGTGCGCGATCAGCGCTTCCAGCTGGTCCTCGGCACGATGCGCCGCGAAGTAGGCGATCTGCGGCTTGAACGCAATCGCCAGGTCCTTCGTGGCATCGACGATCGCAGCGCAGAAGTCGAAGATGCGACTGGCGTCGCCATTCCAGGCGCCCGGAAACTTCGATGGCTCAGGATCGAGACCGATGCAGAGCAACGAGTCGTTGAGGGACTCGGCGGCGGCGAGTTGGTCGGTGAATGCCATGAGGTGCGGGGTGCGCGCCGAGCTCAAATACGCCGCGCCAACTCGGCCGCCAGCCCGACATACGACCCTGGCGTCATCGCCAGCAACCGCTCCTTTTCTGCTGCCGGAATCTCCAGCGTGGCAATGAATTCCTGGATCGATTCGCGGGTGATCGTCTTGCCGCGCGTGAGCTCCTTCAGCCGCTCGTAGGGGTTCGGCAGGCTGTAGCGGCGCATCACGGTCTGGATCGGTTCGGCCAGCACCTCCCAGGCGTCGTCGAGGTCGGCGGCGAGGCGCGCTTCGTTGACTTCGAGCTTGCCCAGGCCGCGCAGCAGGCTGTCGGCGCCGAGCAGCGCGTAGCCGAGCGCCACGCCCATGTTGCGCAGCACGGTGCTGTCGGTCAGGTCGCGCTGCAGGCGGCTGATCGGCAGCTTCTGGCTCAAGTGCGTCAGCAGCGCGTTGGCGAGACCGAAGTTGCCTTCGGCGTTCTCGAAATCGATCGGGTTGACCTTGTGCGGCATCGTGCTGCTGCCGATCTCGCCTTCTTTCAGCCGCTGCTTGAAGTAGCCCAGGCTGATGTAGCTCCACACATCGCGCGACCAGTCGATCAGGATGGTGTTGCTGCGCGCCACCGCGTCGAACAGCTCGGCCATGTAGTCGTGCGGTTCGATCTGGATGGTGTACGGGTTGAAGGTCAGCTTCAGCTGCTGCTCGACCACGTGGCGGCTGAAGGCTTCCCAATCGACGTCGGGATACGCCGCCAGATGCGCGTTGTAGTTGCCGACCGCGCCGTTCATCTTGGCGAGCAGTTGCACCCCGGCGATGCGCTCGCGCGCCCGGGCGAGCCGAGCAACCACGTTGGCCACTTCCTTGCCCAACGTCGTCGGGCTCGCCGTCTGGCCATGGGTGCGGCTCAGCATCGCGAGCGGCGCGAGGCTGTGGGCCAGCCCGGTCATCACGGCAATGAGCTTGTCGAGCGTGGGCAACAGCACCTCGGTGCGGGCGGCCTGCAGCATCAGCGCATGGCTGGTGTTGTTGATGTCTTCGCTGGTGCAGGCGAAGTGGACGAACTCGCTGGCGGCCAGCAACTCTGGTTCGCCCTTGAACTGGGCCTTCAGCCAGTACTCGACCGCCTTCACGTCGTGGTTGGTGGTGCGTTCGATGTCCTTGATGGCTTGTGCATCGGCTTCTGAAAAAGCCGCCACCTTGCCTCGGAGCAAAGCGCGCGCGCCTTCGGACAGCGGAGGGAATTCGGGCAAACCGGCGTCGGACAGCGCAATGAACCACTCCACCTCGACCTGCACGCGACGGTGCATCAGACCGTATTCGCTGAGCAGCGCACGCAGCGGGGCGACCTTGGCGGCGTAACGGCCGTCGAGCGGCGACAGGGCGGTGAGGGGAGACAGGTTCATCGGGTGGTGGGCGCGAGGGCCCCAGGAGCGTGCGAACAGCCTTGAAGTTTAGGCGGTGAGGCCATGGGGGCCGACCACGGCACGCGGCGCACCTTATGCTCAACCACGGGGGACTCCTCGCGACGCACACCCTTGAAGGACTGCCGAATGGCCTCTGACAGCGCCTCTCAAAGCTCGCCCACCACGTCAACTCCGAGCAAGCACATCCGGCTGACTTCGCCCCCGGGCCAGCAGCGTGCTGGCACAAAGCCGGCCATCCGCTGGGGCGCAGCCACCGCCAGCGAGCGCGGGCCGGTGTGGTGGCTGCCCGGCGTGGCGTGGCGCTTCAGGGTCAGCGAGGCCGACCTGCGGCGCTCACTGTTCGAAGAGACCGGCGGCATGTACCCGGAGCTGGTGACGCGCAGCGACATCGAGGTGATGGAATTCCCGGTCTACAGCGCGCGCAAGCGACAGGTCGGTGGCGACAACGCCGACACCTGTTTCCTGCGCACCGAGTGCGTCGCGGGCGTGCAGGACATGCGCTTTCAGGAGCTGATGCCCGACGTGCTGCATTGGCTGGGCATCCGAAAAATCCACAGATTGGTCAACATGAGCAACGACAAGTACGACGCCATCACCCACAGCGGTATCGAGGTGGGCGAACGCGTCAGGATTCCGGACGAGCTGTTGCCGGCCGACGCCCACGTCGAGATCGACGCGAAGATCGCCGCCGGCTGTTTTACCGATGGCGCGGTGCCCTCGCCCACCGACCTGGCCGGCACCAAGGGGCGCGGTCTTGAGTGAGGCCGTGGGGACCGAAGCAGCGAGCGCACCGCACGGCCGCGATGCGGTCAGCGTGCTGCGTGATCCCGCCACGATCCGGCGCCGGTGCGCCTCGATCACACGGGCCGTCAGCGAGGGCCGCTCGCCGAACTTCACGCTCGACCGCAGCCGGCTCGACGAGGTCGCAGCGCGGGTCGAACGGGTGACCCGTGCGGCCTACCCCGACTTGCATATTCCTTTTCACAGCCGTTGGCGGCATTTCGAATCAGGCGGGGTTGATCGCAAGGCGACGATGGATGCCACGATGGCTGGCCGCAGCGTGGCCAAGCATGCCCGCGCGCGCATCGATCTGACGGTGGTCAGCGTGCTGCTTGATGCCGGCGCAGGCCCCAACTGGCGCTACGCCGAGGCCGGTGGCGGGCAAACGTACACGCGCTCCGAAGGGCTGGGGGTGGCCAGTTGGCATGCATTCCAGCAGGGGCTGTTTTCCGACACGCCCGGAGACCCTCTGCGAGCGGATGCCGCCGCCTTGCAACGATTGGATATCTCCGCGCTTCGCAGCAGCTTTCAGGTGAGCAGCAGCAACCCGCTGGTCGGACTGGAAGGGCGCGTGGCGCTGCTGAACCGCCTTGGCGCCGCGCTCGCGGCCGACCACGGCCTGGCAGGTCGGCCCGGTGCGCTGTTCGACCTCTTGACCCGGCCCGTCGGCGGCATCACAGCCGAGGTAGAGCACCACGTCACCGCCGCGCAGGTGCTGCGTGCCGTGCTCAATGCGTTCTCATCGATCTGGCTGACGGGCAGCATGCTGCAGGGCGTGCCGCTGGGCGACGTGTGGCCGCACCGCTGGGCCGGTGGTGAATCGAAGTCCGACGGTGGCCACGGCACGACCGACGACTGGGTGCCGTTCCACAAGCTCAGCCAGTGGCTGAGCTATTCGCTGCTCGAACCGCTGATGTGGGCTGGCGTGAAGGTGACTGGCCTCGACGCGCTGACCGGCCTGCCCGAGTACCGCAACGGCGGCCTGCTGCTCGACGGCGGCGTGATCGTGCCGCGCGATCCGCGGCTGCTGCAACAGCGCTGGAAAGTATCTGACGAATTCATCATCGAATGGCGCGCGCTGACGGTGTCGCTGATCGACGAGCTGGCGCCCTTGGTGCGGGCGCGGCTCGGGAAAAGCGCTGCAGAGATGCCGCTGGCCTGCATCCTCGAAGGTGGCACCTGGGCAGCAGGCCGGGAGATTGCTAGGGAGCTTCGAGACGGCTCGCCGCCGCTGACCATCGACAGCGACGGCACGGTTATCTGATCCATCGAACGAGGCACCCATGACCGCACCCATCCACCACATCACCCACCCGCTGGTGCAGCACAAGCTGACGCTGATGCGGCAAAAGGACTGCAGCACCAACAGCTTCCGTCTCCTGATGGGCGAGATCAGCATGCTGATGGCCTACGAGGTCACGCGCGACATGCCGATGCAACTGATCGACATCGAGACCCCGCTGGAGGCGATGAAGTCACCGGTGATCGACGGCAAGAAGACGGTGTTCGTCAGCATCATGCGCGCCGGCGGCGGCTTCCTGGACGGCATGCTGACGGTGGTTCCGGGCGCGCGCATCGGCCACGTTGGTCTGTACCGTGACCCGAAGACACTGGTCGCCGTGGAGTACTACTTCAAGATGCCTTCCGACATGCATGAGCGCGATGCGATCGTGCTCGACCCGATGCTGGCCACCGGCAATTCCGCGGTCGCGGCAGTCGACCGGTTGAAGGAGACCAAGCCCCGATCGATCCGCTTCGTCTGCCTGCTGGCCGCGCCGGAAGGCCTGAAAACGCTGCGGCAGGCGCACCCCGACGTGCCGATCTACACGGCAGCGATCGATCGCGAGCTGAACGACCATGGCTACATCCTGCCCGGGCTGGGTGACGCCGGCGATCGGCTGTTCGGGACGAAGTAGCCGTGCTGATCCGCCACGCCACGTTGCCCGATGGGCGCAGCGATATCGACGTGCTGGTACGGGACGGTCGCATTGCGGCGATCGACCGTGGCCTGAGGGCACCCGACGGCACGCCGGAGATTGATGCAGCCGGCCAGTTGCTGGCACCGTCTTTCGTCGATGCGCATTTCCACATGGACTCGACACTCAGCTACGGTCTGCCACGCGTCAACGCCAGCGGCACCTTGCTCGAAGGCATCGCGCTGTGGAGCGACCTGAAACCACATCTGACGCAGGAGGCCCTGGTCGAGCGAGCGCTGCAGTACTGCGACTGGGCGGTGGCGAAAGGGCTGCTCGCGATCCGCACGCATGTGGACGTGTGCGATGACCGGCTGCTGGCGGTCGAGGCGCTGCTTCAGGTCAAGAGGCAGGTCGCGCCCTACCTCGATCTGCAACTGGTCGCGTTCCCGCAGGACGGCTTGCTGCGCTCGCCGACTGCGCTGGCCAATCTGAAGCGCGCGCTCGACATGGGCGTCGATGTGGTCGGCGGCATTCCGCACTTCGAGCGCACGATGGCCGACGGCGCCGAGAGCGTGCGCATCCTCTGCGAACTGGCCGCCGAGCGCGGGCTGCGGGTGGACATGCACTGCGACGAAAGCGACGACCCGATGTCGCGGCACATCGAGACGCTGGCCTTTCACACGCAGCGGCTCGGCCTGCACGGCCGCGTCACCGGCTCGCACCTGACCTCGATGCATTCAATGGACAACTACTACGTGTCGAAGCTGATCCCGCTGATGGTCGAGGCACAGGTGCACGTGGTCGCCAACCCGCTGATCAACATCACCCTGCAAGGCCGTCACGACACCTACCCGAAGCGCCGCGGCATGACCCGCGTGCCCGAGCTGATGGCCGCTGGCGTGAACGTGGCTTTCGGTCACGACTGCGTGATGGACCCCTGGTATCCGCTCGGTTCGGGCGACATGCTGGAGGTGGCGCAGATGGGCCTGCATGTGGCGCAGATGACCTCGCCAGCACAGATCGCAGCCTGTTTCGATGCGGTGACCCTCAACGGCGCCCAGGCGCTCGGCCTCCATGGACACGGCATCGCTGTCGGCTGCAATGCAGATCTGGTGCTGCTGCAGGCTCAGTCGGTGTTGGAAGCGGTGCGGCTGCGAGCCACTCGGCTGCGCGTGTGGCGACGCGGCCGACAGGTCGCCGCAAGCGTACCGGCGGTGTCTCAGCTCAGTCTGCCCGGGCGACCGGCCAGCGTCGACTGGACACTGTCTCGCTGAGCGCTGTGGCGCGCGCACGACCGCGTGGCGCCAACACACTGCAACGAAAAATCGCCTCGCTAGAATGAAATTTGCATTCAGTTGCATCGGCCCACTCTCACTTCGGCGACCTTCTGGACGCCCTCCGACATGAAACTCATCGGCTCGCTGACCAGCCCTTATGTGCGCAAAGTGCGCATCGTGCTGGCGGAAAAGAAGCTCGACTTCCAGTTCGAACTGGAAGACGTCTGGGCGGGCGACACCATCCTGGCCTCGAATCCGCTGGGCAAGGTGCCATGCCTGGTGATGGAGGGGGGCGAAGCGGTGTTCGACTCGCGGGTCATCGTCGAGTACGTGGACACGCTCTCGCCGGTCGGTCGCCTGATCCCGGAGCGGGGGCGCGAACGCGCCGAAGTGCGCACCTGGGAAGCGCTCGCCGATGGCGTGCTCGACGCCGGCGTGGCTGCTCGCCTGGAGCGCACATGGACCGGCCGCAGCGAGGGCGAGCGCAGCCAGGTCTGGGTCGAGCGGCAACTCGGCAAGATACAAACTTCGCTGGCCGCCATGAGCAAGGGGCTGGCCGACAAGACGTGGTGCTGCAACGGCAACCACCTGACCCTGGCCGACATTGCCGTCGGCTGCGCGCTGTCTTATCTTGACTACCGGTTCCCGGAGATCGACTGGCGCGGCACCCACCCGAATCTGGTGCGTCTGTCAGACAAGCTCAGCGCCCGCCAGAGCTTCATGGACAGCCAGCCACCGGCGGTCTGAAGTACTGGTGATACATCGGCGACAGCCGGCCGTCGCTCACATCGCGACGGCGAAGCTCTCAGCCTGCGCCATCGGCCAGTAGAGCCGGTAGACGCTGTGGGACAGATTGCCGGCGAGCAGGGAACCCGGCTGGATGAATGGCAACAGGTTGCTCAGCAGCTTGACCTCGTGATCGTTGGTGCGGCGCACGATGTGCGCGGCCGTGATGGCACCAGGGTGATCGAGGCCCGCGGCCTGCACCAGTTCCTTCAGCGCCTTCAGGGTGCTTTGATGAAAGTGGTAGACGCGGTCCGCCTTGGTGGGCACGACCAGCGCCTGCTGCCGGTGCGGGTCCTGAGTGCTGATGCCCGTGGGGCAGGCCCCGGTGTGACACGACTGCGACTGGATGCAGCCGAGCGCGAACATGAACCCGCGCGCCGAGTTGCACCAGTCGGCACCCAATGCCATGGTGCGCGCGATGTCGAAAGCGCTGACCACCTTGCCGGCACAGCCGATCTTGACCCGGTGCCGCAGGTTCAAGCCCACCAGCGTGTTGTGCACCAGCAGCAGACCTTCCTGCAGCGGTGCGCCCACGTGGTCGGTGAACTCGAGCGGTGCCGCACCGGTACCGCCCTCGCCGCCGTCGACGACGATGAAGTCCGGCGTGATACCCGTGGCAAGCATCGCCTTGGCGATCGCGAACCACTCCCACGGATGGCCAATGCACAGCTTGAAGCCGACTGGCTTGCCGCCTGACAGGACCCGAAGGCGATCGATGAATTGCATCATCTCGATGGGCGTCGAGAAGGCGCTGTGGCTCGCCGGACTGACGCAATCGACCCACGGCGGGACACCGCGCGCCTCGGCGATCTCGGGCGTCACCTTCGGGCCAGGCAGCACGCCGCCATGTCCTGGCTTGGCGCCCTGACTCAGCTTGATCTCGATCATCTTGACCTGCGCCAGCTGCGCGTTGGCGGTGAACAGGTCGGCGTTGAAACTACCGTCGGGGTTGCGACAGCCGAAATAGCCGGAGCCGATCTCCCAGATCAGGTCACCGCCGCCGTCCGGATCTGGGCCGCGGTGGTAGCGGCTGATCGAACCCTCGCCAGTGTCGTGCGCAAAACCGCCGCGCTTGGCGCCTGCGTTCAACGCCAGGATCGCGTTCGCCGACAGGGCGCCAAAGCTCATGGCCGAGATGTTGAAGACGCTGGCACTGTAGGGCTGGGTGCAAGGCGTGCCGCGATTGAGCGGCAGATGGTTCGGGTCGCCGCGGTGGGCGCCGATGACGACGCGGAAGTCGTGCGTCGGCAGCTGTGTCGGCTGCATCGAGTGGTTGATCCACTCATAGCCTTGTGCGCCGACGTCGCGCTGGGTGCCGAATGGCCGCTTGTCGGATTCGCCCTTGGCGCGCTGGTAGACCAGTGAGCGTTGCTGGCGAGAGAAGGGCGCCGCCTCGTTGTCGCCCTCGATGAAGTACTGGCGGATCTCGGGGCGGATGAACTCGAACAGATA
>CANHOE010000097.1 GCA_947462175.1 Burkholderiales bacterium
CCCGACAATCGGGAATTCCATCGAAAGCCCGCATGCCCAAACCCACGACCATTCCGCAGTCTCGCGTCCACCGCGACCTGACCGACGCTGAGTTCGCCGAGCTCGATGAGCTGCTGCTGAAGACGCCCGCGCCGTTGGAGCCAGTCGACGTGGTGATGCTCGACGGGTTCCTGTGCGGCGTGCTGGTGCAGCCGGTGCTGCTGGAGACCGCGACCTGGCTGCCGCACGTCTTCGATTTCGATGGCACGCCGCTGCCCGACGACGTCGATCCGGCATGGCTGGAACGCACCACCGCACTGATCCTGCGCCGCCACGCCGCGCTGACGCGCGCGATTGCCGAAGACGGCTGGTTCGATCCGCTGGTGCTCGAAGCCGACGAGAACGCGCCGGCGGACTCGGCGGGCGATGGCGAGAAGGAGTCCCAGGACGCGCTTCTGGCTGGATTGCACCCCGTGTCGCAGTCGCTGATGCCGTGGGTCGCCGGTTTTCAGCACGCCACGCAGTGCTTCCCGGACCTCTCCGAACTCAGCGACGACGCGGTGCTGTCGGCATTGGCGCGGCTCTACCGTCACCTGCCGGCCGAGAGCGATGAAGAGCGCGAGGTGGTCGCCACGCTGGACCGCGAGCAGCCACTGACCACGCTGGATGATGCGATCGAGGACCTCGTGATCGCGGTGGCCGACCTGTCGGATCTGACCCGCAAGGCGAGGTTCAAGGTTGAGACCGTCAAGCGCGACGCGCCCAAGGCCGGCCGCAACGATCCTTGCCCCTGCGGCAGCGGCAAGAAGTTCAAGGCCTGTCACGGCAAAACCTGATCAGATGCGCCTGCAGCTGCTGTCCGACCTGCACCTGGAAACCGAGGTCTTCGAGCCGCAGCCAGCGCCGGGTGCCGAGTTGCTGGTGCTGGCCGGCGACGTCGACAGCACCTGGCGCGAACTCGATCGTTTTCGTGAATGGCCAGTGCCGGTGATCTTCGTCCCCGGCAACCACGAATTCGACCAGCGCGAGCTCGACGACGCGACGCCCGCGCTGAGGGCCCGCTGTGAATCGCTGGGCATCACGATGCTGGAGAAGCAGTGCTGCATTCGCACCGATGTGCGGGGCCGACGCATCCGTTTCGTCGCCACCACCCGCTGGAGTGATTTCGAGCTGTTCGGCAGCGCCCAGCAGGCGCGGGCGATGCGTGCGGCCACGTACTTCGTCGACGTGATGAGATCGACACACCACGGCGCACCTTTCGATGCTGCTGCGGTACGCGTCGAGGCGCTGGCCTGTCGCGCTTGGCTGGCCGCGGAGCTGCTGCGGGTTCCTGCATCGCCCGACGAGGCCTGGGACGCGACGGTGGTGGTCACCCACTACGCGCCCAGCGTGCGCAGCGCCGACCCGCGCTACGGCAAGCAGCCCGGAACCGCCAGCTTCTGCAACGCGGACGATGAGCTGCTTCCACATGCCGATCTGTGGATCCATGGCCACCTGCATTGCCGCCAGGACTACCGGGTTGCGCATCCGGACGAGCCATGCGACAGCCTCGGAACGCGCGTGATCTGCAATGCCCGCGGCCACAGCCGCAAAGGCGAGGCCGATCACTACAACGGGCTGCTCACCGTCGAGGTGTGAGTCGCGACTGGCCGCGTCAGGCGCCGGCGCTCAGTCCGTCGAAGCAGGTCGATAGCAGCAGCTCGATGATGCGTTCGTCGGAATGCTGGCCAGACAGCTTCAGTACCCCCACCACCGGGTCGCAGGCCCGTGCGAACAGTGTGTACAGCACCACCTCCGGCGGCAGGTGGCGGTTCAGCTGACCCGCGCTCTGCGCCGCCACGATCCAGGCGCCCAGCTTGTCGCTGACGTCCATCAGACGTTTCAGGTAGCCGCTGTCGTTGGCAAGCGCCGTGCGCAGCGCCGAGTTCTGCGAAGGCAGCGATGGCATCTCGCCGGCCAGCTGTACCTGCATCGACCAACGGGCCACAGCCCGCAGGTGGTCGACCGCGCGGGCTGTCGGGTGCGAGTCCAGCGTTGCGATGAAAGCCAGCGCGCGGTCGAGCAGCCGTACCATCGCGGCCGCTGCCAGCGCCTCTTTCGATGCGAAGTGCTTGTACAGGCTCGCCTTGGCAATGCCGACATCGGCCGCGACCTCGTCGACGGTCATCAGGTCGTAGCCTTTTTCGGCCAGCAGGCGGTTCACCGAGGCAACGATCGCGTCTTCGCGCGCGCGGAGCATCTGCTCCTTGAACGGGGTACGGGGCATCTTCAAAGTGTAGAGGCCCCTCTTTGACACTCGTCTCCGCGCGACCGAAGGGCGGCAAGACCTCTGATGCCGATGCGTTCGGCGCTGGCTCTACGATCGGTGGTTTTCGTTCGTCGCGCTCCCATGTACCTGCCCGCCCACTTCGAAGAATCCCGCGTTGAGGTGCTGCATCAGCTGATGCGCACCCACCCACTGGGCCTGCTGGTCACCCAGTCGATGCCGCCCTCTGAAGGCGCCCTGGCAGCCATCGAGGCCAACGCCTTGCCGTTTCACCTCGACACCGCTCGCGGACCGCACGGCACGCTGGTCGCGCATGTGGCGCGCGCCAACCCAGTGTGGCGTGAGGTACGCGACGATGCCGAGGTGCTGGTGGTATTCCAGGGCCCGCAGGCCTACATCTCGCCGGGTTGGTACGCGACCAAGCGCGAGACCGGCAAGGTGGTGCCGACCTGGAATTACGTGCTGGTCGAGGCGCGCGGCCGATTGATCGTGCGCGATGACGCCGCCTGGGTGCATGCACTGGTGTCGACCTTGACGGACGTGCATGAGGCTGATCGCCCCGCGCCGTGGAAGGTCAGCGATGCGCCTGCCGATTACATCGCGGCGACCCAGCGCGCCATCGTCGGCATCGAGGTCGAGCTGAGCTCGCTGAAGGGCAAGTGGAAGGTCAGCCAGAACCGCTCGTCGGCCGACCGTGCAGGCGTTGTTCAGGGGCTGACGGCCATCGGCCGCGAAGACGCTGCGACACTGGTAGACGCGCACGGACCGAAGCCTGCGACCTGAACCCCTTCCGATGCTGAAACTCCTGAGTCTGGCCCTGGCGGGTCTGATCACTGCCGCCGCCCATGCCGCGCCGCCCTTTGAAGACACGCTCGCCCAGCGGCTGCAGGCTTGCACCGCGTGCCACGGTGAGCAAGGCCGTGCCACTCCCGGGGGCTACCAGCCACGGCTGGCGGGCAAGCCCGCGGGTTACCTGTATCACCAGTTGCTGAACTTCCGCGACGGCCGCCGCGACTACGGGCCGATGACGGCGCTGGTCGACCCGCTCAGCGACGCCTACCTGCAGGAAATCGCCGCCCACTTCGCGGCGCTCGAGGTGCCGTACCCCACGCCGCAGCCGTCCACTGCGGCCCCCGCCGTTCTGCTTCGTGGCGAGCAGCTGGTGCGCCGTGGCGATCCATTCCGCGGCGTTCCGGCCTGCAACCAGTGTCACGGTGACACGATGATGGGCGTCGCGCCTGCGATCCCCGGCCTGCTCGGTCTGCCGCGCGACTATGTCAACGCACAGCTCGGCGCCTGGCGCAGCGGAAAGCGCCGCGCGCAGGCGCCCGACTGCATGGCCCAGGTCGCGCAGCAACTGAGCCTGGCCGATATCGATGCGGTGTCGCATTGGCTGGCGGCGCAGCCGGTGCCGCCGGGGGGCAAGCCGCTGGCAGGGTTGCCTGAGGGGCAACAACTGCCGACGGCCTGTGGCGGGGTGAGCGCCAAAGCTGCGGCCGAGGCGGGAGCGGTGAGATGAGCGGCCGTCGGATCGGGCCGTGGATCCTGGCGAGCGTTGTTGTTTTCGGTGCACTTGCAGCCGGCGTGGTCGTGCTGAACCTGCGCGGCGAGGAGGCCCTGAGTGCCGAGATCGCCGCGGCGCAGCCCCCCGGCCAGCCCGCCAGCGCCGAACTGCTGGCTCGCGGGGCCTATCTCGCGCGAGCCGGCAACTGCATGGCCTGCCACACCTCGCGTGGTGGCGAGCCCTATGCCGGCGGGCGTGGCATCGATACGCCGTTCGGCACCGTCTACAGCACCAACCTGACGCCCGATGACCAAACCGGCCTGGGCCGCTGGTCGGCGCCGGCCTTCTGGCGCGCGATGCACCACGGTCGCTCGGCCGATGGCAGGCTGCTGGTGCCGGCCTTCCCGTACACCAGCACCACGCAGGTCACCCGTGCCGACTCGGACGCGCTGTACGCCTATCTGCGCAGCCTGCCGCCGGTGTCACAGCCCGCTCGGCCACACGACCTGCGGTTTCCCTTCAACACCCAGGCCGCACTGGCCGTGTGGCGCGCGCTCTACTTCCAGCCGGGTGAGTTCCAGCCTGACCCAGCGCGGTCAGCCGAGTGGAACCGCGGCGCCTACCTGGTGCAGGGTCTGGGCCACTGCAACGCCTGCCATGCGCACCGCAATGCGCTCGGCGCCACGACCGGCCCGCTGGACCTGGGCGGGGGCCTGATCCCGGTGCAGAACTGGTATGCCCCGTCGCTGACCGATTCGCGTGAAGCGAGCGTCGCCGATTGGACCGAGGCGGAAATCGTGGCGCTGCTGAAGACCGGTGTCGTTGAACGACATGGCGCGCTGAACGTGGCCTCGGGTCCCATGGGCGAGGTGGTGCTGCGCAGCACCCAGCACCTGAGCGATGCCGATCTGGGCGCGATGGCCGTGTATCTGAAGGCGCTGGGCCAAGCGCAGGGTGACATGCAGGGCGCGGCACCTGCAGCGGCCGCAACTGGCTTGAACACCACCGACGATCGCGGTGCGACGTTGTATGCCGACCACTGCGCCAGCTGCCACGGCGAGCGCGGGGAGGGCGTTTCGGGTGCCTACCCCGCATTGGCCGGCAACCGGGCGGTGACGATGGCAGTGCCAGCGAACTTGGTGCGCATCGTTCTGGAAGGTGGGTTCGCCCCGGCCACCACCGGCTACCCGCGTCCCTACGGCATGCCACCGTTTGCGCAGACCTTCAGCAACGACGACGTGGCCGCTGTGCTGACTCATTTGCGCCGCAGTTGGGGCAACGGCGCGGAGGCGGTGACGCCGTTGGACGTCCTTCAGTACCGCGAGAGCGGCGCGCGCTGACGTGGCGCTGAGACTGATCGATCAGAACGGGATGTCGTCGTCCATGTCGTCGAAACCGGTCGACGACTTGGGGGCGGGCTTGGTCGGTGTCGGGCGGCTGGCGGGTGGTGCGCTGCGAGCAGCGGGTGCGGCGCGACTTTCGCCCCGGCCACCACCGCCCTGGTCGTAGCCCGAATCGCCGCCGCCATCGCCGCCGCCCATGCCTTCACGGCCACCGAGCAGTTGCATGTTGTCGGCGATGACCTCGGTGGTGTAGACGTCCTTGCCGTCCTTGTCCTGCCACTTGCGGGTCTTCAGCCGGCCTTCGACATAGACCGGGCGGCCCTTCTTCAGGTACTCGCCGGCGATCTCGGCCAGGCGGTCGTAGAAGACGACGCGGTGCCACTCGGTTTCCTCGACCTTGTCGCCGCTGGTCTTGTCCTTCCAGTTGCGGGTGGTGGCCACGCTGATGTTGCAGATCGCGTTGCCGTTCGGGGTGTAGCGCACCTCGGGGTCGCGGCCCAGGTTGCCGATGAGGATGACTTTGTTGATCGAGGCCATGTGCGCTGCTCCGGAGGACGATTTCTGATCCGACAGATTATCGACTTCGCGCCGCCTTTACCATTGGGCTCCACGCTTTTGGCTGCTTGATGACCCCCTATCTCGATGTGATGGATGCGACCCCGACCGAGGCGCTGACCGATCGGGGTGAGGTTTCCACCGCCCCTGCCGGAGCTGCCCTGGCGGTGCTGCAAACGGTGTTCGGCTACACCGCCTTCCGCAACGCACAGGCCGAGATCGTCGATCACGTCTGTGCCGACGGTGATGCGCTGGTGCTGATGCCCACAGGCGGAGGCAAGAGCCTGTGCTATCAGGTGCCAGCCATCGTGAGGCACCGGGCCGACCGCGGCGTGAGCATCGTGGTGAGCCCATTGATCGCGCTGATGCACGACCAGGTCGGTGCGCTCGAAGAGGCCGGCGTGCATGCGGCGTATTTGAATTCGAGCCTGACGTCGGAAGAAGCCCAGCGCATCGAGCGCGAGATGATGGGCGGGCGGCTGGTGATGCTGTACGCCGCGCCGGAGCGCCTGACCACGCCGCGCTTCCTGGCGCAGCTCGATTCACTGCACGAGCGCGGGCTGCTCAGCCTGTTCGCGATCGACGAAGCGCACTGTGTGAGCCAGTGGGGGCACGACTTCCGCGAGGACTACCTGTCGCTCAACGTGCTGCACGAGCGCTACCCGGGCGTGCCGCGCATTGCACTCACGGCCACCGCCGACGACCTGACCCGCGCCGACATCATCGAGCGCTTGCAGCTCGAAGACGCACGCATCTTCATCAGCAGCTTCGACCGCCCGAACATCCGCTACGGCATCGTCGAGAAGGACAACGCCCGCGCGCAATTGCTGCGCTTCATCCAGGACGAGCACGATGGCGATGCCGGCATCGTCTACTGCCAGTCGCGCAAGAAGGTGGATGAGACCGCAGCATGGCTCAGCGAAGAGGGCATCACCGCGCTGCCGTACCACGCCGGCCTTGATGCCGATGTGCGGCGCCGGCATCAAGACCGTTTCCTTCGCGAGGAAGGTCTGGTGATGGTGGCGACCATCGCCTTCGGCATGGGCATCGACAAGCCCGATGTGCGCTTCGTCGCCCACCTCGACCTGCCCAAGAACATCGAGAGCTACTACCAGGAAACCGGTCGTGCTGGCCGCGACGGCCTGCCCGCCGATGCCTGGATGGCCTACGGCCTGGCGGATGTGGTCAACCAGCGCCGCATGATCGACGACAGCCCGGCCGGCGAGGAATTCAAGCGCGGCCAGGTCGGCAAGCTCGAAGCGCTGCTGGCGCTGGCTGAGACGCACGACTGCCGCCGCGTGCGGCTGCTGGCCTACTTCGGCGAACCCAGCGCCCGGTGCGCCGCGCACCAGAACGCCTGCGACAACTGCCTGAGCCCGCCGGTCACCTGGAACGCGACCGAGGCGGCGCGCAAGGCACTGAGTTGCATCTACCGCTTTCACCAGAACGGCGGCCAGCGCTTCGGCGCCGGGCACCTGATCGACGTACTGCGCGGCAAGGTCACCGACAAGGTCACGCAGCACGGGCATGCGTCGCTGTCGACCTTTGGCATCGGCGCCGATGTGTCCGAAGGGCAATGGCGTGCGGTGCTGCGTCAGCTGATCGCGCTCGGCTACCTGCGCACCGAGGGCGAGTACCACACGCTCGAGCTGACGGCCAGCGCGCGCGAGGTGCTGCGTGGCGAAGTGCAGTTGCTGTTGCGTGAGGCGAGCGCATCTGCGTCGACAGCGCGAAGCAAGCGGCGCAGTGCGGGGATACCGCGCGTCGGTTCGGTCAAGGACAAGGCGCCGCCGGTGCCTTTGGACGCCGAGGCCACCGAGCGCTTCACCGCGCTGAAGGCCTGGCGCGCCGAGGTCGCCCGCGAGCACAACCTGCCTGCCTATGTGGTGTTCCACGACGCGACGCTGGCCGAAATGGCACGCGCTCAGCCGCAGTCGCTGGACGACATCGCGCAGATCAGCGGTGTCGGCGCGAAGAAGCTCGAAGCCTACGGGCGCGAGATCCTGCGGGTGCTGCAGGGCTGAGCGGCCAGGGCTGCAAGCCGGTTGCATACGCCAGTTCGAGGATAGGACGCGAGCTCGCCAGGCCTGCGGGCTGTCCATCCACGTGAACCCGGCTTGTTGCGCTGTGGGGCGATCTCTATGCTGTCTGCTGCGTGATGTAAGGAAACGTGTCCGTTCATTGCAGAATCTCCCGATGTCGACAATCACCCCATGGGTCGCCAGCCCTGCAACTTGGCTCATCGGCGCGAAGCGCTGCCTCCTGATGACGGCCATGGTGGGCGCATGGAGCTGCACAGGCGCCGTCGCGCAGTCGGCTACCGACAGTCCGCCGTTCACCTCGCCAGGCAGCAATTCCTGGACCTTTGCCATCGACAACGACTTTCTGGCCTTGAGCACCCGTGATGCTGGCTATTCGGGCGGCTTCCTGTTCACGATCTCGGGCCCGGACGCGGCAGACAACTTGGTGTCGCTCGACGGTGTGCTCGGATTCATCGACAACTGGTGGCTGCCTGGCGCCACGCGCACCTCGTCGAAAACCGCCTTGCAGTTCGGGGCCCAGGCGTACACCCCGGAAGACAAGGAGTCTCGCGCGCCGATCTACGACGACCGGCCCTACGCGGGCCTGTTCTCGCTGACCAGCACCCGGATGACCATCACCGATGCGGGCCAGACCGCCTGGTCTTCGGCGCTGACCGTGGGCGTTCTCGGCACCTCATTGGGAAAGCACCTGCATCGGGGTTTCCACAAACTGATCGGCAGCCAGGTGCCTAACGGCTACAGGCACCAGATCTCGGAGGGCGGTGAGCCCACCCTGAAGTACACCGTGCGGCGGCAGGGCCTGATCGCCAAGCTCCGCTCGGTGTCCGGTGGACGAGCCGATTTCAAGTGGGGTGTCGAAGCAGGCCTGGGGTACATCACCGATGCGAGCCTGATGGTGTCGGGGCGGTATGGCAAGTTCTCGACGCCGTGGTGGTCGCTGTACCCGGAGCGCAGCGAGTACTACGCGCCGCCCCCCAGCAGCATCGACGGCGATC
>CANHOE010000098.1 GCA_947462175.1 Burkholderiales bacterium
AACGACTGCCGGCTGGACGCGAGCCGCAAGATGCTGGTCATCACCGGGCCCAACATGGGCGGCAAGAGCACCTACATGCGCCAGGTGGCGCTCATTTGCTTGCTGGCAGCCATGGGTTCCTTTGTGCCGGCCACGGCCTGCCGGCTCGGACCGATGGATGCGATCCACACCCGCATCGGCGCGGCCGATGACCTGGCGAATGCGCAATCGACCTTCATGGTCGAGATGACCGAGGCCGCCGCCATCCTGCACGGGGCCAGCGCGCAGTCGCTGGTGCTGATGGATGAGATAGGACGCGGCACCTCGACCTTCGACGGCCTGGCGCTGGCCGGCGCGATTGCGAGCCATCTGCACGAACGCAACAACGCATTCACGCTGTTTGCCACGCATTACTTCGAGCTGACGGCCTTCCCTGTGAAGCACGAGCGGGCGATCAACGTGCATGTGTCGGCTGTCGAAACACACACCAGCGGCCACAGCAAGGCCGGTGACGACATCGTGTTTCTGCATGACATCCAGCCCGGACCAGCCAGCCGCAGCTATGGCGTGCAGGTGGCACGCCTGGCGGGCATGCCGGCCTCGCTCGTGCGCCAGGCGCGTGCAGCATTGGAAGCGCTCGAATCGCAGCAAAAATCGGGACAGGCGCAGATCGACCTGTTCGCCGCGCCAGCGCCGGTGGCAGCGCGGGAGGCTTCACCGGTTGAGCGCGCACTGGCCCAGATCGACCCGGACGCATTGACCCCGAAACAGGCCCTCGAAACGCTGTACCGTTTGCAGGCACTGCAACACCCACCCGAAAGCGACACTGCACCATGACCTATTGCGTAGGCATCAAACTCGACGCAGGGCTGGTCTTCCTGTCCGACTCGCGCACCAACGCCGGGCTCGACCAGATCAGCACCTTCCGCAAGATGATCGTCTACGAGAAGCCGGGCGACCGCTTCATGGTGATGCTCTCGGCCGGCAACCTGTCGATCAGCCAATCGGTACGCGAAATCCTGCAAGTCGAGAAGATCGACAACGGCGACGAGCCGCCGATCACGATCTGGAACGCGACCAGCATGTTCGACGCGGTGCGCGTGCTCGGAAGCGCGGTGCGCCGCGTCTACGACCAGGACGGCCAATCTTTGAAGGCGGCGGGTGTCGACTTCAATGCGTCGATGATCTTCGGTGGGCAGATCAAGGGCGAGGGGATGCGCCTGTTTCTTGTCTATTCCGCGGGCAACTTCATCGAGGCCACCCGCGAGACCTGCTACTTTCAGGCCGGTGAATCGAAGTATGGCAAGCCGGTGCTCGACCGGATGATCTCGCCGACCACGCCGCTCGATGAAGCCTCGAAATGCGCGCTGGTGTCGATGGATTCGACCCTGAAGTCGAACCTGTCGGTCGGGTTGCCGCTGGATTTGCTGGTCTACCAGAACGACGCACTGAAATCCGATCAGATGATCTGCATCGACGAGCAGAACCCGTACTTCCAGATGATCCGGGGCTCGTGGGGACACAAGCTGCGCGAAGTGTTCGAGTCGCTCGAAGACCCGCAGTGGACCAGCGATGCAGCAGCAACGAATCCGCTGTGCGTGGAATCCGTACGCTATGAGCCGATGCGCAAGATCACGCATCCGGGCGAGAAGATCGTCTGATGCGAGAGCTGCGAAGGCCCCTCCTATAATCATTTTTTCCCACCACAGCAGCGTGAAAATCCGCTGCTGCATGCAATGACCAAGTACGTCTTTGTCACCGGCGGTGTGGTGTCCTCGCTGGGCAAGGGCATTGCGGCGGCGTCGCTCGCAGCGATCCTCGAATCGCGCGGCATCAAGGTCACGCTGATCAAGCTCGACCCCTACCTCAATGTCGATCCCGGCACGATGTCGCCTTTCCAGCACGGCGAGGTCTACGTGACCGACGACGGCGCCGAGACCGACCTCGATCTCGGCCACTACGAGCGCTTCATCACCACCCGGATGAAGAAGGCCAACAACTTCACCACCGGCCAGATCTACAAGAGCGTGCTCGAACGCGAGCGCCGCGGCGACTATCTCGGCAAGACGGTGCAGGTGATCCCGCACGTCACCAACGAGATCCAGGAATTCGTCAAGCGCGGCGCAGGCGTGGGCACGGAGCATCAGGTCGATGTGGCCATTGTCGAAATCGGCGGCACGGTCGGCGACATCGAGTCGCTGCCCTTCCTCGAGGCCGTGCGCCAGATGAGCCTGCGCATGGGGCCGAACAACAGCGCCTTCGTGCACCTCACCTATGTGCCGTGGATCGCCGCTGCGGGGGAACTCAAGACAAAACCCACCCAGCACACCGCCCAGAAGTTGCGAGAGATCGGCATCCAGGCCGACGTGCTGCTGTGTCGCGCCGACCGCCGCATCCCGGATGAAGAACGCGAAAAGATCTCGCTGTTCACCAATGTGCCGACATGGGGCGTGATCTCGATGTGGGACGTCGACACCATCTACAAGGTGCCGCGCATCCTGCATGAGCAGGGTCTCGACGGGCTGATCTGCGACAAGCTGCGCATCCACACGCCGCCGGCCGACCTGAAGCGCTGGGACGAACTGGTGCGTGAATTCGAGCACCCCGAGCGCGAGATCACGATCGCGATGTGCGGCAAGTACACCGACTTGTCGGATTCCTACAAGTCATTGAACGAAGCCCTGCGCCATGCCGGCATGCACAGCCACGCGAAGGTGCTGATCGAGTACGTCGATTCCGAAACGCTGACCGCAGACAACGTGCAGCAACTTGCTGCTTTCGATGCCGTGCTGGTGCCAGGCGGCTTTGGCAAACGCGGTGTCGAAGGCAAGGTACTGGCCGCAAAGTTTGCGCGCGAGTCCAAGCTGCCCTACCTCGGCATCTGCCTGGGCATGCAGGTCGCCACCATTGAATTCGCACGCCACCAGGCTGGCCTCGAGAAGGCCAACAGCACCGAGTTCGAGCCCGATACGCCGCACCCGGTGATCGCGCTGATCGAGGAATGGCAAGACGCCGACGGCTCGATCCAGAGGCGCAGCAGCAGCTCCGACCTCGGCGGCACGATGCGACTCGGCGCTCAAAGTTCCGACGTGAAGGCCGGCACGCTGGCGCACGAGATCTATGGTGATGTGGTGACCGAACGCCACCGCCACCGCTACGAGGCCAACGTCAACTACCTTGACCAGCTGAGCGACGCCGGACTGGTGATCTCGGCGCTGACGCAGCGCGAGAAGCTCACCGAGATCGTCGAGTTGCCGCGCAACGTGCACCCGTGGTTCATGGGCGTGCAGTTCCACCCCGAGTTCAAATCGACACCATGGGGCGGGCATCCGCTGTTCAACTCCTTCATCTCGGCCGCGCTGGCGCATCAACGCGAGAGCGTGCAGGTGGTCGGCTCTGCGAAGGCCGCCGCATGAAGCTGTGCGGGCACGAGGTCGGCCTGACGCAACCCTTTTTTCTGATCGCAGGCCCCTGCGTCGTCGAGTCGGAACAACTGCAGATTGATGTGGCAGGCGCGCTGAAGGAAATGACCACAGCGCTGGGCATCCCCTTCATCTTCAAAAGCAGCTACGACAAGGCCAATCGCTCCAGCGGCAGCACCTTCCGCGGACCGGGCCTGGAACGTGGGCTGGAAATCCTTGCCAAGGTCAAGCACGAGTTGGGCGTGCCGCTGTTGACCGATGTGCACGACATCGAACAGATCGCGTCAGTCTCCGCAGTGGTGGACGTGTTGCAGACCCCTGCCTTCCTGTGCCGCCAGACCGACTTCATACGCGCCGTGGCGCAATCGGGCAAGCCGGTGAACATCAAGAAGGGGCAGTTCCTGGCGCCGCACGACATGAAAAACGTCATCGACAAGGCCCGCGCCGCCGCGCGCGACAAGGGCCTGCCGGAAGACAGCTTCATGGCCTGTGAGCGGGGTGTGAGCTTCGGCTACAACAACCTGGTCAGCGACATGCGATCGCTCGCGATCATGCGCGAGACCGGCGCGCCGGTCGTCTTCGATGCGACGCATTCGGTGCAACTGCCCGGTGGTCAAGGTACCAGCTCCGGTGGTCAACGCGAATTCGTGCCCGTGCTGGCGCGGGCGGCAATTGCCGTGGGCGTCGCGGGCCTGTTCATGGAAACGCACCCTGATCCAGCGAAAGCGATGAGCGATGGCCCGAATGCGGTACCGCTGAAGCGCATGCGTGCGTTGCTCGAACAGCTGGTGTCGCTGGACCGCGTGGTCAAGCAGCAGCCGCTGCTCGAGAACGATTTCGGTTGCTGAACCAGCTCTGCCTTTTCCCATTTTTCAATCCTGAGGACGCTACATGAGTGCGATCGTTGACATCGTCGGCCGCGAGATTCTGGACAGCCGCGGCAACCCCACCGTCGAATGCGATGTGCTGCTTGAATCGGGCGTGATGGGCCGCGCGGCCGTGCCATCAGGCGCCTCCACCGGCTCCCGCGAAGCGATCGAGTTGCGCGACGGCGATGCCAAGCGCTACCTTGGCAAGGGCGTGATGCGCGCCGTGCAGCACGTCAACACCGAGATCAGCGAAGCCGTGCTCGGGCTTGACGCCAGCGAACAAGCGTTCCTGGACCGCACTCTGATCGACCTCGACGGCACCGACAACAAGTGCCGCCTTGGCGCCAACGCGATGCTGGCGGTCAGCATGGCGGTGGCTCGCGCCGCAGCGGAAGAAAGCGGCTTGCCGCTGTACCGCTACTTTGGAGGCTCAGGCGGCATGCAGCTGCCGGTGCCGATGATGAACGTGATCAACGGCGGCGCCCACGCCAACAACTCGCTCGACCTGCAGGAGTTCATGATCATTCCGGTCGGCGCGCCGAGCTTCCGGGAAGCCGTGCGCTGGGGGGCAGAAACCTTCCATGCGCTGAAGAAGATCCTGCACGACCAGGGCATCAGCACGGCGGTGGGCGATGAAGGTGGCTTTGCACCCAGCGTGGCCAGCCACGAAGCGGCGATCCAGATGATCCTGGCCGCGATCGACAAGGCCGGCTACACGGCAGGTGAACAAATCGCCATCGGCCTGGACTGTGCCGCCAGCGAGTTCTACAAGGACGGTCAGTATGTGCTGGAAGGCGAAGGCGGCCTGAAGCTGTCTGCCGAAGGCTGGACCGACATGCTCGCGAACTGGGTCGACAAGTACCCGATCATCAGCATCGAAGATGGCATGCACGAGGGCGACTGGGACGGCTGGAAGCACCTGACCGAACGCCTCGGCAGCAAGGTACAACTGGTCGGCGACGACCTGTTTGTCACCAACACCACCATCCTGAAAGAAGGCATCGAGAAGCGCATCGCCAACTCGATCCTGATCAAGATCAACCAGATTGGCACGCTGACCGAGACCTTCGCCGCCATCGAGATGGCCAAGCGCGCGAACTACACCGCGGTGATCAGCCACCGCTCGGGAGAGACCGAAGATTCGACGATTGCCGACATCGCGGTCGGCACCAACGCCGGTCAGATCAAGACCGGCTCGATGAGCCGCAGTGACCGCATCGCCAAGTACAACCAACTGCTGCGCATCGAGGAAGACCTGGGCGACGTCGCCACCTACCCCGGCCGCGGCGCGTTCTACAACCTGCGCTGACGCGGCGCTGCGAGCTCAGCACCTCACTGCACCAATCGGCCCACCGTGCGCTTCATCCGGATCGCCCTGCTCACGCTGCTGGTGCTGGTGCATGCGCAGCTCTGGTTCGGCGATTCGGGGCTGCCGCGGGTGCTCGACCTCCAGGCACAGCTGGATGCGCAACTGGCCACCAACGACCTCGCCAGGCAGCGCAACGAGCAGCTGGCGGCCGAGGTCGTCGACCTGAAGGAAGGCCTGGAGATGGTTGAGGAAAAGGCCCGCTACGACCTCGGCATGGTCAAGCCTGACGAGATCCTGGTGCAGTGGAGCGTGTCGGCGAAGTAGCACAGGCGCCCTGCAACATCGAGAGCCGTCAGGCTCAGGCCGCAGGAATCAGTTGATCGCCGCCGACCCTGGAGCCTGCTGCGGTGTCGGCGTGAACAGCTCGCCGACGTCGACCGCATCGAAGTGGTACTTGACGCCACAGAAATCGCAGCCGATTTCGGCGCGCCCCTGCTCGACGACGATGTCGTCGACCTCGGGTCGACCCAGGCTGATCAGCATGCGCCCCACCCGCTCGCGCGAACAACTGCACGCGAAGCGCGGGCCGTCTTCGCCCGCTTGCGGCGGGAAACGTTTCAGGTCCTCCTCCCAGAACAGGCGGCGCAACAGCGTGTCGGCGTCGAGCGTCAGCAGCTCGTCGCGGGTGAGCGTCGAGGCCAGCATCGCCAGGCGGTTGTAGTCCTCGTTGCGGCCAATCTCGTCTTCGTTACGCCGGCCCAGGTTGGCAGCGCCTTCGACCGGCACGCGCTGGATCAGCAGGCCGGCGGCGGTGTCGTCGTTGGCAGCCAGGATCAAGCAGGTGTCGAGCTGTTCGGACTGCAGCATGTAGTGCTCCAGCACCTCGCTGATCTTCTGCAAAGGCTCGCGCTGGTCACCGTGCAGGGAGACCACGCCCTGGTAAGGCGTCTGGCCAGGAAACTTGGTCTTCGGGTCGAGCGTGATCGCACATCGGCCCTGGCCGTGCACGTTCAGCATGGCCTCGACCTGCGCGTGCGGTACCACCTCGCCCACCACCTTCGCAGTGACACGAAAGGCCAGGTCGCTCTGGACCTCGACCACCGCCAGCTTCACAGGCCCGTCGCCATAGACCTGCAGCACCAACGCACCATCGAACTTGATGCTGGACTGCATCAGTGCGCCTGCGGCGGCCATCTCGCCCAGAAGCACGCGAACCGGCTCGGGGAAGGCATCGTTCGCGGCGGCGCGGCGCTGCAACACCTCGCGCCAGCTGTCGGTCAGACGCACCAGCATGCCGCGCACCGGCAGGCCTTCGAAAATGAATTTGTGGAGTTCGCTCATCAGAAGCCGTTCAATCAATGCGGACCAGTTCGGTCCTGAAGCGCTGCGCCTTCTCGACATAGCCGGCGGCGCTGCGTGCCAAGCCGTGGAGTTGCTCGGGCGTCAGCTGGCGCACTGCCTTGGCGGGCGCACCGAGGATCAACCAGCCGTCCTCGAACTGCTTGCCCTCCGTGACCACCGCACCGGCGCCGACCAGGCACGATTTTCCGATGCGCGCGCCGTTTAACACGATGGCCTGAATGCCAATCAGCGAGCCGTCGCCCACCGTACAGCCATGCAGCATCGCCTGATGGCCAACGGTCACGTCGTCACCCAGCGTCAATGGCTGCCCGGCATCGGAATGCAGTACCGCGCCGTCCTGGATATTGGTGCGCGCGCCGACCTGCAGCAGGGTGTTGTCGCCGCGCAGTACCGCGCCGAACCAGACACTCGCGCCCTCGGCCAGCGATACGTCACCGATGACCTGCGCGCTCTCGGCCACCCATGCACTGGCGGCGACCGACGGATGTGCATCGCCCAAACGGTAAACGGCCACGGATGCACTCCCTTGCGGTGAAGCTCACAATTCTAAGGATGGCACCTGCAGTCGAAGAACCCGAATCAAGCTTGTCCCTGCGCTCCCGTGCGCTGGCCCTGTGGGCCGAGTGCGACCCGACCACGAAGGCCCAGGGCGTCCGTGCGCTGTGGGAAGCTCGCGAACGGCACTCCTTGCACCCGACGCCGGCTTTCGCATTGGCGGCGACCGCAGCGCCTGCACCAGGACGACCTGCACGCCCAGCGTTGGTGCCACCCAAAGACGTGCCCTCGCGCACCCCCTTCACCCTCGAAGGACGCGCAGCGCTGCTGCACGCCATCGCGCACATCGAGTTCAACGCGATCAACCTGGCGCTCGACGCCAGCTGGCGCTTCGATGGTCTGCCCGAAGCCTTCTATCTGGACTGGCTGAGCGTTGCCAATGAGGAGGCGCACCACTTCAGTCTGCTGCGCGAGCACCTGCGCAGCCTGGGCTTCGACTACGGCGACTTCGACGCACACGACGGCCTGTGGCTGATGACTCAGCGCACCGCAGCCGACGTGGTCGCACGAATGGCGCTGGTGCCACGGACGCTGGAAGCGCGCGGGCTCGACGCCACGCCGCCACTGCAGGCGAAGTTCGAACGTGCTGGCGACGATCGGGCGGTGGAGATTCTGGGCGTCATCCTGCGCGACGAGATTGGCCATGTCGCCATTGGCAATCGCTGGTACCGCTGGCTGTGCGAGCGCGACGGGCTCGACCCCGTCGCGCATGACGCTGAACTGTCGCGCCGTTATCAGGCGCCCCGGCTGCGCGCGCCGTTCAATCTTGAGGCAAGACGCGCTGCTGGATTCACCGACGAGGAAGTCGACGCGCTGCGTTGAGGCCATCGGGGCGGAGTCGCGTCGGGGAGAAGCGTCGGTCGTGGCAGAACGCCATCAGGTCGCAAAAAACGCCGTGTAGCGTCAGCGCAACGCGCGTGCAGATTGAGTTTCCGTGCGAGCCTAGACTCGCGACCATACTAGTGGAAACCCTAAATCTAGGGTTCCAGTTCGCCTCTGGCGCCGGAATCAATCACTCGAGAAAGCCACCCATGAAAAGAAACCTCGTGATCGCCGCTGCGGCCACCCTGGCCACCGGTGCCGTGATGGCACAAAGTTCGGTCACGCTGTATGGCCGCATCAATGAGA
>CANHOE010000099.1 GCA_947462175.1 Burkholderiales bacterium
GGGGCCTCTGCGCCCACAACATCGAACGCAGCTGGCTCGCCGTGGAAGGTCGAGGTGGATGCCGTGCGACTCACCGGCCTCAGTGTGCTGTGGACCGATGCCAGCGTCGCGCCGCCGGCTGCGTTGGCGCTGCAATCTGTCGATCTGAAGGCCGGTCCCTTGGCGTATCCCTTTGCCGCCGCCGCTGCGGTACCGCTGAGCCTGCAGGCGACGCTGGCCGGGGCCGCTGCAGGTGGGCCTGCGCAGGGCAGCGTGTCGGTGGACGGTCGCGTCAGCGACCGGCAGGCAGAGCTCGCGGTCAAGCTGAGCGCCCTGTCGCTGCAGGCCTTGGCTCCCTATGTCTCGCAGTCACTGCGCGCGCAGGTCAGCGGCCAACTCGCCGCGTCGGCCCAAGTGAAATGGGCGGCAGGCGACTCGCCCAGGCTCACCATGGCCGGCGGCGAGATCACGCTCGACGACTTGCAGGTTGCCGATGCCACTGCCGCGCCCACCAAGGGGAAGGCGATCTCGAAGCCGCCTGCGATCGCGCTGAAGCAGCTCGCGGTGAAAGGTGCCGAGGTCGACGTGCTGGCGCGCAGCGTCACGCTGGCCAGTGTCAAGTTCGCGCAGCCGTCGCTGGCGGTATCGCGTGACCGCGAGGGTGTCTGGAATGTGCACCGCTGGCTGAAGACCACGGAGTCGGCTGCTGCGCCGAATCGCCCGGTGGCCGCTGCTGCGTCGGCACCCAAGGGTGACGCAGGCTGGCGCGTCGATCTGCGTGAGTTCGGCATCGACGGCGGATCGTTGCGGGTGGACGATGCCTACGTCGTTGGCGTTCCCGACAGCGAACCGGTCCGCATGGACGTGCGCGCAATCCAGTTGGCCGTGCAGTCCCTGACGCTGAACGGCTCGCGCACCACGGCGCCGGCCAAGGTTCAGTTCAGCGCCCGCCTGCTGGGCCCGCGCGAGATCGATCACACGGCCAGCAAGGCCAGCGACAAATCGACGGCGGTGGCGCTGGGCGCCGTGACCTCGGGTGTGCTGGACTGGCGCGGTCAACTCGGCCTGCAGCCGCTGATGGTCAAGGGCGCGCTCAAGCTGGATCGCTTTCCGTTGCAGGCGTTTGAGCCCTATGTGCGTGATCGGCTGCCGGTGCGCGTGCTGCGCGCCGAGGCTGGCATCAAGGCGAATGTCTCCGTCAAGGAGCTGCCAGCGGGACTGGACATCGGCGTCACCGGCGATGTGCTGCTGGCTGACGTACTGGTCCACAGCCGACTTGCGTCAGACGCCAAACCTGGTCTCGGCAATACCGACGAACTGCTGAGTTGGCAGTCGTTCAAGCTCAGTGGTGTCACGCTGGCGATGGCACCAGGACGCGGGCCGGTGATCGACATCACCGAAGCGGCGCTTGCCGATTTCTATTCCCGCCTGGTGATCACGGAAGAAGGGCGGTTCAACCTGCAAGACATGTCGGCGAACCGGTCTGCGGCGCCGGCTGATATTGCCACCGCGCCAACCGCGGCGCAGGCGCCACCGGTCCCGGCCGCTCCTGTGCCACCAATGCAACTGAGCATCGGCGCGACCAAGCTGACCAACGGCCGTGTCGACTTCAGCGATCACTTCGTCCGCCCCAACTACAGCGCCGAATTGACCGAGTTGAACGGCAGCCTCGGTGCCTTCCGCTCCGGCTCGCGCGACATGGCCACCTTGGAACTGCATGGCCGCGCCGCGGGCACCGCGCTGCTGGACATCTCGGGTCAGCTGAACCCGACGGCCCAGCCGCTGGCGCTGAACATCCGTGCGAAGGCGACTGATCTCGAGCTCGCGCCGCTGTCGCCTTACGCCGGCAAGTACGCGGGCTACGCGATCGAGCGCGGCAAGCTCAGCATGGACGTGTCCTACGCGATCAGCGCCGACGGCCGGCTGGAGGCCAAGAACCAGGTGACCCTGAACCAGCTGACCTTCGGCGAGCGCATCGATAGCCCGAGCGCCACCAAGTTGCCAGTGCTGCTCGCGGTGGCCCTGCTGAAGGACCGCCACGGCATGATCGATATCAACCTCCCGATCAGCGGCTCGCTGAACGACCCGCAGTTCAGCGTCGGCGGCATCATCTTCAAGGTCATCCTCAATCTGATCGAAAAGGCGATCACGGCCCCCTTCTCGCTGATGTTCGGCGGCGGCGACGAAGATCTCAGCGAGGTGGCCTTCGGTGTGGGCGTGCCGTACTTCACCGAGTCTGGCGTCGCTGCGCTCGACAAAGTGGCAAAGGCGCTGGCCGATCGGCCCTCGTTGAAGATGACGGTCACCGGTGAGTCCGACCCCGCCACCGAGCGCGACGGTTTTGTCCAGGCCGCGCTCAATGCACGGCTGGCGCAGGAGCGCAAGAAGGAAGCGGCGCGCTCCGGAGCGGCGGCCACAGCGGCCGGTGCGCCTGCGGCGCCGGTGTTTGCCGCAGGCGAGCGGGATGAATTGCTGAAGGCGGTCTACAAGGACACGGACATACCGGACAAACCACGCAATCTGGTCGGCTTGGCCAAGAGCCTGCCGCCTGCTGACATGGAAGCCCTGCTGAAGTCGACCATCGAGGTCACGCCCGATGCGATGCGTCAGCTGGCGTTGCAGCGTGGCCTCGCGGTGCGCGATGCCCTGGTGGCCAGGGGCCTGCCGAGCGAGAGGCTCTTTCTGGCGGCGCCCAAGGTGCGCAGCCCCGCTGGCGATGCCGAGGTCTGGCTGCCGAGCGCCAAGCTGTCGTTGACCAGTGAATAACGCCTTGCGCACGCGCCGAACGGTCATGGTGGGCGTTCAGGTCTTGTCGTTGCCCGTTGCACTGGCCATGGTGGTCGACGCAGGGGCCCAGACGGTCCCATCAGTCACGTCGCTCGACACTGTGGTGATCTCCGGTCGACGGACCCGAGAGCCCTCGTTCGATGTGCCTGCTGCGATTTCCGCTGTGAGCCGCGACGCGATCGAAAGCGCCGGCCCGCAGGTCAGTCTCTCCGAGGTGCTGAACCAGGTGCCGGGCATCTCGGTGTTGAACCGCAACAACGACTCGCAGGATTTGCAGCTGTCGATCCGCGGCTTTGGCGCTCGGTCGACATTCGGCATCCGCGGCGTCAAGGTGCTGGTTGATGGCATCCCGGCCACGATGCCCGATGGGCAGGGTCAGGTGTCGAATGTGTCGCTTGGCTCGGTCGGGCGCATTGAAGTGCTGCGTGGTCCGTTGGCGCAGCTGTACGGCAATGCCGCTGGCGGTGTGGTGCGGATCGTCACGCAAGACGATGCGCTGGTCCCGACCGCCACCGTCACGGCCGCGCGCGGCCGCTTCGGGCTGCGCAAGATCGGCGTCAAGGCCAGCACCAGCACACCGGGTTACGGCTTGACGATCGAGGGCGCCGAGAGCCGCACCGACGGCTTTCGCCCACACAGCGAGTCCAAGCGGCGCCAGCTCAACGCCCGCTGGCAGACCCAGGCGAGTGACGACACCCATCTGGCGGTCGTGCTCAATGCGCTGGACCAACCACTGTCGAAGGATCCGCTCGGCTTGACCGCCACGCAGTTTCGAAGCCATGACCGCGGAAGCCAGCCGGCCTACCTTGCGGCGTTGGCGCAGGATCCGCGCAAGACCGTTCGCCAGGAGCAGCTGGGCGCCACGCTCGAGCACCGCCTGGGCGAGGCCACCGAGCTGTCCGCCAGCCTGTACCTCGGATCGCGCCGTCTGGCCAATGCGCTGTCGATCCCGATCGCGGCTCAGGGGTCACCCACGTCGAGCGGCGGCATCGTGGATTTCGATCGCACCTATGGCGGTGGCACGCTGCAGGGGGCCCACCGAGTGGCACTCGGCGAAGGTCGATTTTTGAAGCTGAACGCGGGCGTCGAGGTTGAAACCTACCGGGAAGACCGCCAGGGTTACCTCAACACCCGCGGCCAGCGCGGTGGCTTGAAGCGCGACGAGGTGAACACCGTGCGCAGCACGGATGTCTTCATGCAGGCGGCCTACGACCTGACCGCACAGTGGACGCTGACCGCCGGCGCGCGGCACAGCGACGTCAGGTTCAAGTCCGAAGACCGTTACATCACCGCAGGAAACCCGGACGACAGCGGCCGGCGCCACTTCAACGCGATCAACCCGGTCGCAGGTCTGGCCTGGAGGGCGACGCCGTCGCTCAACCTTTATGCCAATGTCGGCCGTGGCTTCGAGACGCCGACCTTCAACGAGTTGTCCTACCGATCGAGTGGCCTGACGGGGCTCAACACCGCATTGAAAGCCTCGCGCAGCCGCCATGCCGAGATCGGGGGCAAGTGGAAGATCGCCAACACGCAGCGTCTCGACGTGGCGGTGTTCGACATCCGGACCGACGACGAGATCGTCGTGGACACCAACAGCGGTGGACGCTCGACGTTCAGAAACGTGGGGCGGACCTCGCGGCGTGGCGTCGAGGTGGCCCACCAGGCCCAGCTCGGCGACACGCTGCACAGCGTCATCAGCCTCACTGCGCTGCGGGCGCGCTTCGACGATGGCTTCATCAGTGGCTCCGGCAGCGCCGCTGCCGAGGTGCGTGCCGGCAATCGCCTGCCGGGCACGCCCAATCGACATCTGTATGCCGAACTGGCCTGGTCCCCGAACGCCGCCTGGGGCGGTTTCACCGGCGCCGCCGAAGTCGCGCACACCGGCCGGCTGTATGTAAATGACACGAACACCGATGCCACATCCACCAGCACGGTCTTCAATCTGCGTGCCAGCTGGCGGCAACGTCTGGGTGGCTGGCAGTTCAGCGAGCTGATTCGTATCGACAATGTGGCCGATCGCTACTACGCCGGATCGGTCATCGTCAACGAAGGCAACGGCCGCTTTTTCGAGACGGCATTGCCGCGCACCTGGACGATCGGCATCACCGCCACCTACGCGTGGCAATGATGGCCCGAAAGAATGTGGCGTGATGCCCGACCCAGGGTCTTGGATTGCTTCCGATAATCCATACCTGAAGTAGGAGGACGTTTCCATGGCACAAGAAGTCATCACATTGGGCGGCGGTTGTTTCTGGTGCACCGAGGCGGTGTTCGAACTGGTCGATGGCGTCACCGCGGTCGAGTCCGGTTACAGCAACGGCCAGGTCGCCAAGCCGAGTTACGAACAGGTCTGCAGCGGCAGGACCGGCTGCGTCGAAGTGATCCGCGTCGCATTCGACAACGAGCGCATCAGCTTGCGTGAGGTGCTGGAAATCTTCTTCGTGATCCACGACCCGACCACGCTGAATCGCCAAGGGGCGGATACGGGCACCCAGTACCGCTCTGGCATCTACTTCCATCACCCGGCTCAAGAGGTCGTGTCGCGTGAGGTGATGGCCGAGGTGGACGGGAAGGTGGCCGGCAAGCTCGTCACCGAGCTGCTGCCGGTGGCCGACTACTCGCGGGCTGAGGACTACCACCAGCACTACTTCGCCAACCACCCTTACCAGGGCTACTGCGCCATGGTGGCCGCGCCGAAGGTCGAGAAATTCCGCAAGACCTTCGCCAGCCGGGTCAAGCAGACGGTTTGATGTCGAGCGCGTGATGAAGACCGCCTGGCCGCGCGTGGCCTTCGCCCTGGCGCTGTGGTTCACTGCCCTGACGATGCAGTCGATCGGGCTGCTGCACGGCGTCGCGCACCCGCATCACGGGCACGCGGCCAGCACGGTGTCGGTTGACGCGAGCATCGCCAGCCCCACCGAACCACAGGCGGCATCCGGGTTTGCCCACCACACGCAGGGCTGGCTCCAGGCATTGTTCGCGGACCACTTCGAAGGCAGCGCAGGCTGCACATTGTTCGATCAGCTGACGCACGCTGCTCTGCTGCGCGAGTTGCCGGTGCTCGCCCTGACCTTCGGGGCGCCGTTTCACCCGGACGCCATCCACGCAGCGTGGCACCACGCCACCCAAGTCACGGGCTTCCTCGCCCGAGCACCGCCCGCGATCGGCTGAGTGGCGCAGGCCTGGCCGCCGGCCAGCCCCCCGCGCCCGTCCATTGGCAGCAGCACGCCGCGGTCCGTGATGGACTGCGCCGTCACTCCTTTTTCAGCGCCATCGGTGCGTCTGGCCCTCGGGTCTCGCGCCGGTATTCGCATGCCCAGAGTCGATTCATCCATGTCTACACGCTTTCATGCTCCACGCAGCGCCCTGTCGCTGTCCTTGAGTCTGGCCTTCGCGGCCGGAACTCCTCAGCTCGGCCAGGCGCAAACCTCGCCTGTCGCCACCACTTCTGCCAGCGCACCGCCGCCCACACGCACGCTCGACACTGTCGTGATCACCGGCAATCCGCTGGGGAGTCCCCAGATCGCGGCACCGGTGTCTGTGCTGTCCGGCGACGGGCTGGTTTTGCGACGCGGCAGCTCGCTGGGCGACACACTCGCTGGCCTGCCCGGCGTGTCGTCAACCTACTTCGGTCCGAATGCCAACCGGCCGGTGATTCGCGGGCTCGATGGCGACCGTGTGCGCATCCTCAGCAATGCAGGCGCCTCGATGGATGCGTCGTCATTGAGTTATGACCACGCAGTGCCGCTCGACCCCTTGATCGTCGACCGCATCGAGGTGCTGCGCGGCCCAGGCGCGCTGATCTATGGTGGCAGCGCGGTCGGTGGTGTCGTCAACACGCTGGACAACCGGATTCCGCGTGCGCCGATGTCCGGCTTTTCTGGTTCTGCCGAGGTGCGACTGGGCGGTGCCGCGCGCGAGCGTGGCGGCGCGGCAGTGATCGAGTCCGGTAATGAGCGCTTTGCGGTGCACGCCGATGTCTTTGGCCGTGACACCTCGGACCTGCTGGTGCCCCGTTACACGCCAGTGGAAGATGGCACGCCACTCGCACGCAGCAGCCATGTCCGCAATTCGGCCGCCGAAACACACGGTGGCGCGCTCGGTGGATCGCTGTTTTTTGGCGGGGGTGCGGATCCGGCACATGGCCGCGTGGGCTTGTCTGTCGACACGTATCGCAGCGATTACGGCATCACGGCCGAGCCTGATGTGATGATCCAGCTCAAGCGCGACCGTGTCGGCTTTGCCAGCGAGCTCAAGCTCGCCGACGGACCCTTGCGGGCGCTGCGGCTGAACGCCAACTACACCGACTACCGCCACCAGGAAGTCGAGGGCAGCGGTGCGGTGGGTACGGTGTTCAGCAGCAAGGGATACGACCTGCGCCTGGAGGCTGAGCACGCGCCGCTCGGCCCGCTGCGCGGGGTGCTGGGCGTGCAGCATGAAGACTTCAATTTCTCCGCGCTGGGCGACGAGGCGTTCGTGCCGAAGACGAACACCCGCAAGACCGGGTTGTTCGCACTGGAAGAGATGGCCTGGGTCGGCGGAACGTTGTCCGCAGGCGCCCGCTTCGAGTATGCCGAGGTGGATTCCGACGGCGATGCAGACCCGCTGGCACCTAAATTTGGCAACCAGGTTCGCCGGAACTTCTCGCTGCAGAGCTATTCCCTGGCCAACGTCCTCCCGCTGACACCGACCTGGTCGCTTTCCGGCTCGCTGAGCGCCACGGAGCGCGCGCCGACCTATTTCGAGCTCTACGCCAACGGGGTCCATGCGGCCACCGCCGCCTATGAGCAGGGGAACAGCCGATTGCCGACCGAGCGCGGCACCAACGTGGATCTGGCGCTGCAATGGAAGACCGAAACCGACCAACTTCGCGTCGGCGCTTTCCACACCCGGTTCTCGCGCTTCATCTCGCTCGACGCTTCGGGCGATCACGTCGACGAATCCGGCGCGGTAGTGGCCGCCGGCACGCCGGACAGCGTGCCGCTGTACCGATTCGATGCGGTGCGGGCGCGCTTGTATGGCGTCGAGATCGAGGGCCGCAAGCGACTGGCCGATCTGCCGTGGCAACTGGATGGGACCAGCCAATTCGACATGACGCGCGGCACCAACCGAAGCACCGGCGAGCCATTGCCGCGCATTGCCCCATGGCGGTTGAAGCTCGGGCTCGATGCGGCGCGGGGCCCCTGGACGGCCCGCGTCGAGGCGGACCATGCGGCGCGCCAGAACCGCGTGCCCGACACCGATCGGCCGACGTCGAGCTACACGCTGGTGAACCTGTCACTGTCTCAGCGCATCAGCGTGAACCTGGCCGATGCGATCTGGTTCGTCAAGCTCACCAACCTGGGCAATGAGCGGGCCTACAGCGCATCGACGATCCAGACCATCCGTGGCCTCTCGCCCTTGCCGGGGCGGGCGGTTCAGGTGGGGATGCGCGTGACCTTCTGACGCGAGTTCGCTGGATCAGGGGGCCAGCCTCTCCCTGATCCAATGTTGCTCTTGCAATCGATACCGCAGCCGGTCGTGCAGCCGCGACCGACGGCCTTGCCAGAACTCCCAGCGATCGGGCACCAGGCGGTAGCCGCCCCAGTGAGGCGGGCGAGGCGGGTTCAGCATGAACTGCGCGCCGTATTTCGCCGCATTGGCGACCAGCACGCTGCGGGAAGAAATCACTTCGCTTTGCGGCGAGGCCCAGGCACCGATACGCGAATCCAGCGGCCGCGATGCGAAGTAGGCGTCGGACTCGGCCGTATCGACCTTCTCGACCTGGCCCTCGATCCGCACCACCCTCTCCAGCTCGACCCAATGGAACTGCAAGGCTGCCTGCGGGTGCGCCGCCA
>CANHOE010000100.1 GCA_947462175.1 Burkholderiales bacterium
GGCCTGCGCCGCCCAGTGGCCCTCTGGCGCCGCCCGTCGGCTCGCGTTGAACCCGCCAGCGCACCGTTTCCAGGCGACGTCTCAGGACAGCATCGACTCGGCTGCCTCGGGGTTCGCAGTCGATGTCCGAGAGGCGCCTCGCGCTTCGATCTGCTCTGCGATGTACTGAGCATCGCGGGCCAAGCCGGAGAACCGGGTCTGCATCGGCGAGCGCTTTTTGAGCAAGAGGTGATCGATGCCGCGGTGCTTCATGAAGTGGCTGAGTGACCGGCCAGCCTGTCTGATTCCGACGCGGCGCACCTCTGCCTGTGCGGCGCGCTGACCCGCTACGACTGAGGCGCTGTGCTGCGCTTGATTGCCGACAGCCTGGATCATCCTCAGCATCGGCATGCGATGGTGATGTGAGGGGGTGTCGCCTCGGTCAAGCGGCGGGCGCCGCGCTCAACAACTGATCCAGTACCTGCGCCAGTTCGCCACGCTGCAACGGCTTGGCCAGCACGCGGGTCACGCCGACTGCGGCGGCGCGTGCTGCCAGCTGCGGACCGCCGTAGCCGCTGATCAGCAGCACCGGCAATTGCGGCGCGAAGCTGCGCAGGGCCTCGGTGAGCTGGGTGCCGGTCAGTGCGGGCATCACCTCGTCGGTCAGCAGCGCGTCGTAACGCTCAGGCTCGCTGCGCAAGGCTTCGAGCGCGGCTTTCGGGTCGGTGTAGCCGATGGGCTCATAGCCGAGTTCGGCTAACAGTTCTTCGGCGAGCTCGACCAGTGCGGGTTCGTCGTCGACGATCATCAGCGTCTGGCCGCGACCGGTCGGTGCCACGGTGGACGCCGTGGCATCGGGCGCCAGCGCGTCGTGCGACTCGGGCAAGTACAGCGTGAAGCGCGCGCCGGCACCGGGCGTGCTTTGCACGTCGATCGCGCCGCCGAATTCAGCCACCACGCCATGCACCACGGCCAGGCCGAGACCGGTGCCGGCGTGCTCGCGGCGGGTGGTGAAGAACGGTTCGAACAAGTGGTCCATCACATTGGCAGCGATGCCGGCGCCGTCATCGGCCACGCTCAGCGCGAGGTACTCGCCTGGTTCGAGTTGACCGTGCGAGACGGTTTTCGCCTCGCGCACCGCCTGGCGCGCGGTGGCAACCGTCAGCGTGCCGCCGTCGGGCATCGCCTGCATCGCGTTCGTGCACAGGTTCATCACCGCCTCGAACACCTGCGTCGTGTCCCCGCGCAGCCGCACGCCAGGCGCCTCGAATCGGCTTTCCAGCACCACGCCGTGGCGCAGTGATGCGGCCAGCAGACCCAGCACCTCGTCGATGATGGGTTGCACCTCGAACACGGTGACACTGCGCGCGCCGCTGCGGCTGAACGACAGGATGCGTTCGACCAGTGACTTTCCACGCAGCGCGGCGCGCAGCACCTGATCGAGCTGGCGGGCCTGTCGGCTGTCGTCGACTGCGCTCTGTCGCGCCATCTCGGCGTAGCCCAGCACGGCGGCCAGCACGTTGTTGAAGTCGTGCGCTACGCCACCGGCCAGTGTGCCCAGCGATTCGAGTCGATTGGTGCGCGACAATTGATTCTGCAATGCGGCCTGCGAATCTTGCCGGCGCTGTTCAGCGCGCGCGATGCGATGGGCCGCGGCCGCCAGTCCGGCCAGCATGAGCATCACGCCGGACGAGGCGAGCCATGCCACATCGCGCCAGGGCTCCAGCGCCGATTCGACATCGCGCGTCAGCACCAGCCTCAGCCCGAAGCGCGGCAGCGCTCGCTCTGCAATCAGCCGTTCTCGCCCGTCACCGAGCAGTTGCGCATCATGGCCGCGTTCGGGCCCGGGATGCTGCAGTGTTTCAGCGATGCCCAGGGTAGGCAGGTGCGACAGCGTGCCGGCCAGCCGCACGCCGTCGGCGCGAAACACCGCCATCCGCGCGTCTGAGGTCGGGGCAGCTTTCGAGAATGCGCCGCGCAAGGCCTCGACGGGGAGCGCAGCGATCAGCCAGCCACCGAGCGCACCTTCGTGGTCGTTGTATCGCACGGCCAGTGCAACCGACGGCTCGCCGTTGGCCATGTTTGGAAACGGCAGGCTGATCGCGGTGTCGGTGTCGTTCAGGGTCTGCAGACCGGGCACGAAGCTGGTCGGGTCCGGTGCCAGGGCAGGGCTCGACGCGGCAAGCAGCTTGCCTCGCCGGTCAATGACCCACAACTGGCTGGCCAATGGCAGCTTCAGATCGTGCGGGTAGCGCTGGCCGGCGATCTCACCCATCTCGGGCAGCAGTTCGCCGATGCGAAGTTCCAGGCGAACCGCCTGCAGGCCGATCTCAACGCTCTCCAGCCCGCGGCCGAGTTCGTCGGTCAGTGCCAGCGACAGCACCGACAGCTCTCGCGCCTGGCTGGTCAGTGCTTCGCTTCGAAGGTGCCACAGGCTGGCGGCGGTGACGGTGATCAACGACAGCGCAGCCAGCCCGGCGACGAGCCAGATGCGGGGCAGGGCAGGGAGACGGGGCGGACTGTCAGTCATCGGAAGGTGGGCCATCGGTGTCGACACGGCCCCAGTGCAACTTGAGGTGGTGGTGGAAGCGTGCTTCGGAGTGACGCTGCCGCGCTACGATCCTTCACGTTGCACTCCCGACGCGGCACATCGCCGATTTCATGGCCTCCCACACCGCTCCGCACATCCTCGTCATCGATGACGATCCCAGTATCCGCGATCTGGTCCGCGAGTACCTCGTGGACAACGAGCTGCGTGTCAGTGTCGGCGCGTCGGGCAAGGACATGTTCGCGACGATCGACCGCGAGGCGATCGATCTGGTGCTGCTGGACCTGAAGCTGCCCGGCGAAGACGGCATGCAACTCGCCCGGCAGCTCCGCGAGCGTGCCACGGTACCGATCGTGCTGCTGACCGGCCGCAACGAGGAGGCCGACCGGGTGATGGGTCTCGAACTCGGCGCCGACGACTACGTGACCAAGCCCTTCAGCCCGCGCGAACTGCTGGCTCGGGTGAGGGCGGTGCTGCGGCGGTACCAGGTGCAGGCCACGTTGCCCGAGCGGGACAACACGAGGCGCGCATTCCGTTTCTCGGGCTGGGAACTGAACCTGCGCACTCGCCGCCTGATCTCGCCGGCGGGCGTGGCCGTCGACTTGTCGAACGGCGAACTCAGCCTGCTGACGGCGCTTTGCAGTGCACCGCGCCGTGTGCTGTCGCGCGACCAGCTGCTGTCGATGTCTCGCTTGCACGAGGCCGAGGTCTATGACCGCACGATCGACGTGCAGATCCTTCGACTGCGCCGCAAGATCGAACCCGACCCGACGCGTCCGGTGATGATCGTCACCGAGCGCGGGGCCGGGTATCAGCTGGTCAGTGACGTCGAGACCTTGTACTGACGCCCATTGACTCGCGCTTTTCAAGGCGCGCGTCCGGCCTCAACCCAGCCGCACCGGCACGTAGATCTTGACCTCGCCGCGCTGCACCAGCAACGCAGCCGACTTCTCTGACTTCGCGGCCGCCTCGCGTGCCTCGTTGACACTGGCCACTGGCTTGCCATTCACCGCCAGCAACACGTCGCCTGGCTGGATCCCGGCCCGCTCGCTGGCGCCGGTGACACCCTCGATCACCAGGCCACCGGTCAGGCCGGACTCACGCTTTTCTTCCGGTTGCAGCGGGCGCAGTGCGAGGCCCAGGCGTCCACGTGGCGCGGTGGTACCGGATTCCGCCTTGGCGACCTTGTTGTCAGGCTTGGCATCGGCCAGCGTGGCCGTCACTGTCCGCTGCGAGCCTTGGCGCCACAGTTGCATGCTCAGCTTGTCGCCGGGCAGCGCCAGGCCGACGATGGCCGGCAGGTCGACCGAGTCGACAATCGGCGTCCCGTTGACTGCCAGCACCACGTCACCCGCCTCAATACCTGCCTTGCCAGCCGGGCTGTTCGGGTCGACATTGGCCACCAATGCGCCTTCCGGCTTCGGCAGTTTGAACGACTCGGCCAGGGTCTGATTCACCTCCTGCACCGCGACCCCCAGACGGGCATGGCGCACCTTGCCGGTGTCGAGCACCTGGCGTTCGATGTGCTGTGCCACCTCCACAGGAATCGCGAATGACAGCCCCTGGTAGCCACCGGACCTCGAGTAGATCTGCGAATTGATGCCGATCACTTCGCCGCGGGTGTTGAACAGCGGCCCGCCAGAGTTACCGGGGTTCACCGCCACATCGGTCTGGATGAAAGGCACGGCGCTGTCGTCGTGCAACGAGCGGCCGACTGCACTGACGACGCCGGCCGTGACCGTGTTCTCGAAGCCGAACGGTGAGCCGATCGCCAACACCCACTCACCGACCTGAGGTGGTTGCTTGGCGGGTGCCATCACCACGGTTGGCAGATCCTTGGCGTCGATCTTCAGGACCGCGATGTCGGTCTTCGGATCGGCACCCAAAACCTTGGCGCGGAACTCGCGGCGATCGGTCAGCTTGACAACGACTTCCTGCGCGCCGTGAACCACATGCGCGTTGGTCAGGATCACGCCGTCGGACTGCACGATGAAGCCCGAGCCCTCGCCGCGCATCGGCACCCGGGTGCCCGGCGCCATGCCGGGAGGCAGGCTCCCGAACTGCTGCTGGAAGCGGCGCAGAAAGTCCTGATAAGCACCGTTTGGTGGCGTGGCGGTGCCAGACGTGTCGCTGCCGTCATCGGCACCGTCGTCGTCGCTGTCGTCTTGCGCGCCATTCATCGCCACCTTGCGTGTGCCGCTGACGCTGATGTTGACCACGGCCGCACCGTAGCGCTTGGCGATGCTGGCCAGGTCGGGCAAGCCGGCCGGCGTGGGGGCGGTGATTGTGGCGATCGGGGCCTGCACGCTGGGCGTGTTTTCGGCGTGAACCATGCGGTAGGTGCCGGCCGCGCCGAATCCGAGGACGACTGCGGTGGCAATGGCAATGGCTGTGCGACGGGGCGGAAATTTAGAGGCAGTCATGAGCTTGCTTTCGGAACGTTGATTGAATGGACGGAAAAGGGGCATATCGCTTCAATTGACCGAGCGGACCGGCCATGGATCCGGCATATCGGTCTGCGCTGCGCGATCAGGGGTCGCAAAGCGCAAGTGCAGGTCGAATCGCGACCCGGCGGGCAGCGAGACGGTGTAGCCACGCCGTGCGCCATCGCGCGTTGCTGTGAGGTGGTAGGTGCCCGGTATCAGTGCGATGCCGAGCACCGGCTCCGCTTCAGCCAGGGACAGCACGGTGTGGCCATGTCGATCGGCCAAGGTCAGCGACAAACCCGATCGGACGGACGTCGTCGCGCGTGACGGGTACAAGGCGCACAGTCGCTGGAACGGCGTCAGGCCTTGTCGGCCGCGGCGCCCTGCGGGGTCGGTCGATTCGGCGTGAACGATCAGGTAGGCGCTGGCTTCCCCTCTCGGTGACGTGCTGGCATCGCCGAGCGTCAAGGAGGCAGATGACGATGAGACAGTTTCCATGGTGTGGTTCTCCAGGCAACGTTGGCGGTCGAAGCAGACTCGTCTTCCGTTGCCTTCAGTGTCTGGAGCCACCTGCAACCTGCTGTTTCGATCGGCTGGCTTTCGCATGACAACTGAAACAGAGCCTCCGCTGATCACCCGAATCAGTCGTGCTCAGAGCGAGTGCTGCTTGCGCCACGCCGGTTTGCGACACGGCGCTTGAGCAGTTGCACCAGCAGCAGCGCGGCCGCGGAGCCGGCCAGCACTGGGCCCTGCGTCAGCCACAGCCGAAGCGCGTCGACCGTCTCGACGCTGACTTGCTGCGCGTGCTCTGCCAGCGCGCGAACTTCTTCGGCACCGATGAGCAGCGTGTCCTCCATGCGCAGGTTGAGAGGACCCGGCGCGTCGCGAAAACGCAGTCTGGCGAATACGCCACCAGCCACCGCGACCAACGACAGCACGCCGAGTGGTTGCATCAATTGGGTGAGCAACCGCCTTCGCTCGCTTGGTGGCGCAATGTCATAGACCTGGGCCAGCAGGACTGGCACTGCCACATCCGTTCGGTTGAACCGCCTGGCGGCGCTGCTCGAGGTCTTGAGCTTGTCGGCAGCCGCTTCGGGCTTCAAGGTAGGGGTGCTCATGGCTGGCTTCCTTGCTGGATGGCGCGCTCCGGATGCGTGCAGCGCGGAGGCCCATCCTCACGATGCATCGCGGCGCGTTCATTGCTGGACACACAAAGCCAGGTTTCATCTGAAACATTCAGCCCAACATCGGCCTATCTAGGTGTTTGACATCTATTTGTCCATGACAAAATATTGTCAAATGCAAGGAACTTCCCCAGGCAATGCCTAACGAATCACTTGGGTTCCGCTATACTCGACAAAACTGGTCAGGTAAGCAGTTGCCTCCACAAGAGGTTGCCGTTGACCGACCTGTGCGCCGATAGGCGGACGTTGCCAAACAGGCCGTCTTTATGCCCTTCGGGGCGACAGGAGTAGTCACCATGCGTCTCACCACCAAAGGTCGTTTTGCTGTCACTGCCATGATCGATCTGGCACTTCGTGAACATTCCGGCCCGGTCGCGCTGGCCGCGATCAGCGCCCGTCAGCAGATCTCGCTGTCCTATCTCGAGCAGCTGTTTGGTCGCCTGCGCCGCCACGAGTTGGTGGAAAGCACACGCGGTCCTGGTGGTGGGTATTCGCTGGGCCGCAAGTCCGACGACATCACCGTCGCCGACATCATCCTGGCGGTCGACGAACCGCTGGACGCCACCGGCTGCAGCGGCAAGGAAAACTGCATGGGCGAAGACGGTGGGCGTTGCATGACGCACGATCTCTGGGCAAGCCTCAATACCAAGATGATCGAGCACCTGAACTCCATTTCATTGAAGAAGCTGGTTGGGGATCAACTGGCCAAGGGCGTGTCGGTGGAAGAGCACCCGGTCAAGCGCGCCATTTCGACGCAGCCGGTGGTCAAACCGATCCGCATCACCGCGCCCAATTCCGTGTTCGCCCTCGGCACCGCGTTCTCGAAGTAAGCAAGGTTGAATCCGCCAGATACCGACCCATGGACCTGACTCCGCATTTCCCGATTTACATGGACTACGGCGCCACGAACCCGGTGGATCAGCGCGTCGTCGACGCGATGATCCCTTGGCTGCGTGAGCACTTCGGCAACCCGGCCTCGCGCAGTCATGCCTGGGGCTGGGAGGCGGAAGCCGCGGTCGAGAAGGCGCGCGAAGAGGTCGCGGCGCTGATCGGTGCCGATCCGCGCGAGATCGTCTGGACCTCCGGCGCCACCGAGTCGAACAATCTTGCGCTGAAGGGCGCGGCACAGTTCTACAAGACGCGCGGCAAACACATCATCACCGTCAAGACGGAGCACAAGGCGGTGCTCGACACGGTGCGCGAACTGGAGCGACAGGGTTTCGACGCCACCTACCTGGAGGTGCAGGAAGACGGCTTGCTCGACTTCGAACTGCTGAAGGCTGCCATTCGCCCCGACACGATCCTCATCTCCGTGATGCTGGTCAACAACGAGATCGGGGTCATTCAGGACATCCCGGCGATCGGTACGCTGTGCCGCGAGCGCGGGATCATCTTCCACGTCGACGCGGCGCAGGCGACTGGCAAGGTGGTGATCGATCTGACCACGTTGCCTGTCGACTTGATGAGCCTGGCCTCGCACAAGACCTATGGTCCGAAGGGCATCGGCGCGTTGTACGTGCGCCGCAAGCCGCGCGTGCGCATCGAGGCGCAGATGCACGGCGGTGGCCACGAACGTGGCATGCGGTCTGGCACGCTGCCAACGCACCAGATCGTCGGCATGGGCGAGGCCTTCCGCATCGCCCGCGAGGAGATGGCCACCGAGAACGAGCGCATCCGCATGCTGCACAAGCGCCTGCTGGCCGGCCTTTCGGACATCGAGCAGACCTTCCTGAACGGCCACCCGACGCAGCGCATTCCGCACAACGTCAACATGTCGTTCAATTTCGTCGAGGGCGAGTCCTTGATCATGGGCATCAAAGGCATCGCGGTGTCTTCTGGCTCGGCCTGCACGTCCGCCAGCCTCGAGCCCAGCTATGTGCTGCGCGCCCTGGGCCGCAGTGACGAGCTGGCGCACTCTAGCCTGCGCATGACGATCGGCCGTTTCACCACGACCGAGGAGATCGACTACGTGATCACCACGCTGAAGGATCGCGTCTCCAGGCTGCGCGAGCTGTCTCCTCTGTGGGACATGTACAAGGACGGTGTCGACATCAGCACCATCCAGTGGGCGGCGCATTGAGCGCGGCCCGGTTCCTGATGATGAATCTGGAGTATTGACATGGCATACAGCGAAAAAGTTGTCGAGCACTACGAAAACCCCCGCAACGTCGGCTCCTTCGACAAAGGCGATGACACAGTGGGTACCGGCATGGTCGGAGCGCCTGCCTGCGGCGACGTGATGAAGCTGCAGATCAAGGTCAACCCGGCTACCGGCCTGATCGAAGACGCCAAGTTCAAGACTTACGGCTGTGGATCTGCCATTGCGTCGAGCTCTCTGGTCACCGAATGGATCAAGGGCAAGTCGCTTGACGAAGCGCTGACGATCAAGAACACCCACATCGCCGAAGAATTGGCACTGCCGCCGGTGAAA
>CANHOE010000101.1 GCA_947462175.1 Burkholderiales bacterium
GCCGTCGACGCGCTGTCCCACCGCATCAAGCACATGAACCCGCGCGCGACCCAAAGCCGTGTGCATTTCGGCGAAGTGCCGATCGCCAACGTGTTCGACCTGCGCGGCTTCAACCTCAATGCCAAGCTCGACATCGACCCGGATTTCCTGAACGCTGACGCTCATGGGCACGACCATGCGCACCATGACCACGATCATGAGCATGGCGAGCACTGCGATCACCCCAGCCACCATGTGCACGACGACGACGTGAAGTCATTTGTGTTTCGATCGGACAAAGCATTCAATCCCGCGAAGCTGGAAGACTTTTTGGCGTCGATCGTGCAGGTCTATGGCCCGAAGCTGCTCCGCTACAAGGGCGTGTTGTTCATGAAGGGCTCGCCGAAGAAGGTGATTTTCCAGGGCGTGCACCAGCTGATGGGCAGCGATTTGGGCCCGGCCTGGGCGCCCGGCGAGAAGAAAAACAGCAAGATGGTCTTCATCGGCATCGACCTGCCGCGAGACATATTTGTGCAGGGGCTGGAGCAATGCCTTGTGTGATGTCGCTCGGCGCACGGCAGCGTGGCTACAATCCGCCGCGCTTTGCGATTCGTAATGATCGCAACGCCCGTGGTGCCAAAGCGGCGCTCGTTTCGCGCCTTGGCGGTATAAACCTCGCTGCGAGGAGAACCCTGTGACCCGATCCCCGGCCAAGTCTGCGCCTGTCGCGCGACCCGCTCCCGTGCTCAAGAAGAAGGCCACAGCGTCGGTGAAGTCCCCGACCGCCAAGAAGACATCCGTCCCCGCTAAAAAGATATCCACACCGGCGCCCAAACCAGCGCCCGTATCCGCCCCGAGCCGGGCCAAGGCTGCACCCAAGCCGACGCCAGTCTCGCTCGCTCCCAAAGTTGCTCCGGTCAAAGCGGTGAAACCCGCTGTGACCGCTGGAAAACCTGATCCGAAACCGATGTTGAAAACTCTCCCTCAGGACGCTGCGAAAGAGGCCATCGCGCCCATGGTGCCGGCACCCGCCGACGCTGCCGCGGTGTCGCCCGCACCCACCAAGGCGCCGCGCGCCAAATCGGCGGCCAAGTCTCGTTATGGCGCGCCGATGCCAACCGCGCCGCTGCCCCCTCCGACATCGCGCTTTGCCGATCGTTTTGCGCCGCCGCGCCCGCCGACCCGGCAAATGAACAATCTCGGCTTTGACACCCCGCGAGTCGAGCTGAAGGCCGATCCAAAGCTGGCGAACGCCTGGAAGAGCAAGGCAGGCAAGGACCTGACCGAAGCCGAAGTTCTGGCCATGCCCGACACCGAGTACATGAACGAGAAGCAGCTCGACTTCTTCCGCGCAACGCTGAAAAAGCTGAAGGACGACTTGCTCAGCAATGCAGGCGAAACGACCGAGCATCTGCGCGAGGACACCTCCATCGTGCCCGATCCGGCCGACCGCGCCACGATCGAGGAAGAGCATGCGCTCGAGCTGCGCACCCGTGACCGCGAGCGCAAGCTTCTCAAGAAGATCGCGCAGTCGCTCAATCGCGTTGAAAGCGGTGAGTACGGTTTTTGCGACGAAACGGGAGAGCCGATCGGTCTGGGCCGCTTGATTGCCCGACCAACGGCCACCTTGTCTCTCGAGGCGCAGCAGCGCAGGGAGCTCAAACAGAAGATGTTTGGCGACTGATCGCTCCAGCGTTCCTCTCCTTCATTCATCGACACCATGGCGGACCCCAAAGACTCGACGAGCTTCTTCCGCAAGGTCGTGAAGTTCGTTGCCAATCCGGCCACGGAGTGGAACGAATTGGGGCAACCTGCACCAGGATCGATCGAAAGCGAGCTCGCCAAGTCCGAACTCAAGGCCATGATCGAGCGCAAGCGGCGCAACGATTTCGTGCGCAAGCGCGAGTTCGACATGTTGCGCAAGGTTCGCCGAGACGGGCTGACGCCCGAGCAACTCGCTGCACTCGGCGGTTCATCGGCGATGGGCGGCGATTCGGTACCTCGTCTTCGCGACAGCGATGCGCGTTCTGGTCCGGGCATGAAGGCCAAGATCGATGCGATCGAGCAGCAGATGGTTGGCAACAGCCATATGGGGGTTCTGCGCCGCCCGCCCGAGTTCTATGCGGCGCCCACGCAGGCGGCGTCGTTGGACGACGCCGTGGACGCGAAAGCGCAGCGCACCGATGCCACCGATTCGACACCTCCCTATGTCGCGGGATTGACTTTTAGCAACGAGGCGGGCGGCTCCTCCTTCGACAAGTCGTCCGCTGCGGTTGATGCCAACAACGAACTGGCGCACGACCCGGAGCTCGACGAGGCCGTGATCGCCTTCGCGAATGCCGATTTCGACCTCTGCGAACAGTCGCTCACCCAGTTGATCCAGCCTCACGGCGCACGTGCGCAGCACGCCGAAACCTGGCTCGCTCTGTTCGACATGCACCGCGCGACCGGTCAGCTGCCCAAGTTTGAGAGCCTGGCCAACGACTATGCCGAACAGTTCGGTTGGTCGGCGCCGCAGTGGTTTTCGATGCCGCAGCGGGTGGCGGAAGCAGTCAGCGAAGAGCGCCAGCCGCGCAGCCGCATCGATGGGCAGGTTGGCTGGTCCAGCCCGGAGTGGATCGATGCCGACGCGGTGTCGCGACTGCGCTCGCAGACGCTGCAGATGCCACTGCCCTGGGTGTTCGACTGGGCGGCGTTGCGCGGCATCGATGCCGAAGCGTGCGCCCGGCTCAGTGACCTTTTCCGCAGCTGGATGCCGCAGAAGGTCGACATGCGCTGGCTGCATGGCGATGCGTTGCTGAACTACCTGCACGAGGCCACACCCAGCGGTCTCCGTGATGCAGACCCGGTGTATTGGCAGTTGCGGCTGGATGTGCTGCGCATGACCAACCGGCCCGACCAATTCGACGAAACCGCCATCGAATACTGCATGACGTACGAGGTCTCACCTCCTTCGTGGGAGCGGGTTCAGTGCCAAGTGCGGCTGAGTGGTGCAGCGAGCAGCACGCTGTCGCCTTCAATGTCGATGGTCAGTGATGTGTCGACCGGTTTCGTCGAGTCCAATTTGCTCGACGATGCGGCACTGGTGCAAGTGTCGAGTGTGGATTTGTCCGGACAGCTGATCGGCGACATTGGCCCCTTGCTGCAATCGATGACCGAGCAACTGGGCGCTGCGCCGATGATCAGTGTGTCGTGCTCCAGACTGATCCGAGTCGATTTCATTGCGGCCGGTGATCTGCTGAATTGGGTGCTGGCACGGCGCGGCGAGAACCGTTCAGTGACATTCGTTGACGCGCACCGACTGGTGGCCCTTTTCTTTGGTGCCATGGGCATCAACGAGCACGCAACTGTCAAGGTTCGCACTGTTTGAGTCAGTGCCGGCGTGCCGCTCAATGCGCCGCATCGGGCATTGAAATCGGCGGCAATGCCCTCATTAATCATCCATGGATAACGCCAACGCCCCGCCCAGCTTTCACGGCACCACCATCGTCAGCGTACGCCGGGGAGCGCAGGTCGCGCTCGGCGGCGATGGCCAGGTCACGCTCGGGCACATCGTGGTCAAGTCATCCGCTCGCAAGGTGCGCAAGCTGTACCGCGAGCAGGTGCTGGCCGGTTTCGCAGGCGCCACGGCCGATGCCTTCACATTGTTCGAGCGTTTCGAATCCAAGCTCGAAAAGCACCAGGGCCATCTGGTGCGGGCGGCCATCGAGCTGACCCGCGACTGGCGCACCGACCGCGTGCTGCGCCGCCTGGAAGCGATGCTGGCGGTGGCTGACACGACCGCCTCGCTGATCATCACCGGCAACGGCGACGTGCTCGAACCCGAGCACGGCATCGTTGCCATCGGCTCAGGCGGTGCCTATGCGCAAGCCGCCGCTCGAGCGCTGATCGCGCACACCGAACTGTCACCTCACGACGTGGTCAAGCGATCGCTCGAGATTGCGGGCGACATCTGCATCTACACCAATCAAAGTCACACCATCGAGACCCTGGGATGAGCACGCTGATGAGCAGCAACATGACCCCGCAGGAGATCGTCTCCGAGCTCGATCGTCACATCGTCGGCCAGCATGACGCCAAGCGCGCGGTGGCCATCGCCTTGCGCAACCGCTGGCGGCGTCAGCAGGTCGACGAGCCGCTGCGCAGTGAGATCACGCCGAAAAACATCTTGATGATCGGCCCTACCGGCGTGGGCAAGACCGAGATCGCGCGGCGCCTCGCAAGGCTGGCCGACGCACCGTTCATCAAGGTCGAGGCGACCAAGTTCACCGAGGTCGGTTACGTCGGCAAGGATGTGGATTCGATCATCCGCGACCTCGTCGAAACTGCCATCAAGCAGCAGCGCGAATCCGCGATGCTCCGCCAGCGTTCGCGAGCAGAGGACGCCGCCGAAGACCGCATCCTCGACATCCTGGTGCCACCGCCGCCGCGCGGCGATCCCAGCTCTGCGCCGACCGACAACACCGCCCGCCAGGTGATGCGCAAGCGCCTGCGCGAAGGCGCTCTGGACGACAAGGACATCGAGATCGACCTCGCTGAGCCCAAGCCGCAACTCCGGATCATGGGCCCAGCCGGCATGGGAGACATGGCCGACCAGCTGCAGGGCCTGTTCGCCAGTGCGAGTGGCCCCAGGCGCAAGCTGCGAAAGCTCAAGATCGGCGAGGCGCGACTGTTGCTGGTCGAGGACGAGGCCGCCAAGCTGGTCAACGAGGAAGAGATCAAGGCGGCCGCACTGCTGCAGACCGAGCAGAACGGCATCGTCTTCCTCGACGAGATCGACAAGGTGGCTTCACGCAACGAAACCAGCGGCACCGATGTGTCACGACAGGGCGTGCAGCGCGATCTGCTGCCGTTGGTCGAGGGCACGTCGGTCAGTACCAAGTACGGCATCGTCAAGACCGATCACATCCTGTTCATCGCCTCGGGTGCGTTTCATCTGGCCAAGCCCAGTGACCTGATCCCCGAGTTGCAAGGGCGCTTCCCGATCCGCGTCGAGCTGGGCTCGCTGAGCGTCGACGACTTCGAGGCCATCCTGACGCAGACGCACGCGAGCCTGGTCAAGCAATACCAGGCTCTGCTGGCCACGGAAGGTGTCAGCCTGCAGATATCACCTGACGGCATCCGCCGGCTCGCGCAGATTGCGTACGACGTCAACGAGCGCACCGAGAACATCGGCGCACGGCGCTTGGCCACGGTGATGGAGCGGCTGCTCGATGAAGTCAGCTTCGACGCCCCCAACCGCAGCGGCCAGACCATCACGCTCGGCGCGGCCGAGGTCGATGCCAAGCTGGCCGAGCTGGCCGACAACGAAGACCTCTCGCGCTACATCCTGTAGCCGTGAATGTGTGGCTGCCCGCCCCTCGGGGGGCAGCCACCTGCAGCCTCAGTTCCTGACTGGCTTGCCGGTGCCGAGCATCCCCATGATCCGCTCCTGCGTTTTCGGGTGCTTGAGCAGCCCGCAAAAATGCTGCCGCTCCAGGGCCATCAGGTAGTCCTCGCTCACCAGCGATCCTGCGTCGACATCCCCGCCGCACAACACCTCGGCGATCAATGACGCCAGGTGGTAATCGTGGTCGCTGGCGAAGCCGCCATCGCGCATGTTGACCAGCTGCGCCTTGATGGTCGCAGCGCCATCGCGCCCGGCCACCGGGAACAGCCGCTTCGCCGGCGGTCGGTAACCGCTGTCGAACAAGGCCTTGGCCTGTGTGAGCGCTACGAACAGCAGTTCGTCCTTGTGCGGCACGATGACGTCGCTCCACAGCAGGTAGCCGAGTTGACGGCTGTCGATCGCGCTGGTGCCGACCTTGGCCATCGCCGCCGTCGTGAAGCCGTCCTTCAGGAAGGTCAGCAGATCGGCATTGGCGTTGCCCGCGGCGGCCATCTCGGCGGCACGACGCGCGATGTAGGTCAGCCCGCCGGCGCCAGGAATCAAACCGACACCGACCTCGACCAGCCCGACATAGCTTTCCATCGCCGCGACCCGCTTTGCGCAATGCGCCGCCAGTTCGCAGCCGCCGCCGAGCGCCAGACCGCGGATGGCCGCCACCACCGGCACCGTCGCGTAACGCACGCGCAGCATCGCGTCCTGCAGCTTCTTTTCCTCCACGGCGATGCCCTTCGGGCCCATGGTCATGAACACCGGCATCAGGGCTTCGAGGTTGGCCCCGGCAGAAAACACATCGTCGGGCGACCAGATCACCAAGCCCTTGTAGCTTTCCTCGGCCAGCCCGACCGCCTTCACCAGCCCTTCGGTGACGGCAGGGCTGATCAGGTGCAGCTTCGAAGTGATGCTCGCGATCAACACCTCGCCGTCGAGTGTCCACACCCGTAACTCGTCGGTCTTGAACAGCTCGGTGCCCGATTCGAGCGCAGCCGGCGCGCCGGAACCGAACACCGCCTCACGAAAGTGCTGACGCTCGTACACCGGCAAGGTGCTCGGTGCGACCCAGCGCATGTGGGCTGCGCTCCACGAGCCCACAGCATGGTGCACACCCCCATGTGCCGGTACCGGGCCTTCAAGCACCCAGTTGGGCAATGGCGCCGAACACAGCGCCTTGCCTGCGGCGATGTCTTCCTGGATCCATTGCGTCACCTGGGCCCAGCCGGCCGCTTGCCACAGCTCGAACGGACCTTGGGTGAAGCCGAAGCCCCAGCGCATCGCGAAATCGATGTCGCGGGCGCATTCGGCCACTTCGGCCAGGTGCACGGCGCTGTAGTGGAAGCCGTCTCGCAGCACCGCCCACAGAAACTGCGCCTGCGGGTGGCTCGATTCGCGCAGCAGCCGCAGCCGCTCTGCCGGCGGCTTCTTCAGGATGCGAGCGACCGCTTCGTCGGCCACGCCACCGCCCGGCACGTAGTCGCCGCTGGCGGCATCGAACCGCAGGATGTCCTTGCCGACCTTCTTGTAGAAGCCGGAACCAGTCTTCTGTCCGAGGGCGCCCCTGGCCATCAGCGCGGCGAGCACAGGCGGCATGGCGTAGCTGCCGAAGAAGGGGTCGTTCGACTGCTCGGGCCCGAGGTTGTCCTGCAGGGTCTTGATCACGTGCGCCAGCGTGTCCAGACCCACCACATCGGCGGTGCGGAAGGTGCCTGAACTGGCACGGCCGAGCTTCTTGCCGGTCAGGTCATCGACCACGTCGTAGCTCAGGCCGAACAGCTCAGCCTCTTTCATCACGGCCAGCATGCCGGCCACGCCGACGCGGTTGGCGATGAAGTTCGGTGTGTCCTTGGCGCGCACCACGCCCTTGCCGAGCGCCATGGTCACGAAGGCTTCGAGCTGGTCGAGCATGTCGGGCTGCGTGAGGGGTGTCGGGATCAGCTCGACCAGCGCCATGTAGCGCGGCGGGTTGAAGAAATGGATGCCGCAAAAGCGTGGCTGGATCGCAGCCGGCAGCACCGCGCCGAGCTGGGTGATGCTCAGCCCCGACGTGTTGCTCGCAACGATCGCATGGGGCGCCACGAATGGCGCGATCCTGGTGTACAGATCGAGCTTCCAGTCCATGCGCTCGGCGATCGCCTCGATGATCAGGTCGCAGTCGCGCAGCTGTTCGAGGTGTTCCTCATAGTTGGCCTGGACGATCAGTGCCGCATCGTCGTTGATGCCCAACGGCGCTGGCTTCAGCTTCTTCAGGCCCTCGACCGCCTTCGTGACCACGCCATTCTTGGCGCCCTCACGTGCCGGCAGGTCGAACAGCACCACCGGCACCCGCACATTGGCGAGGTGGGCGGCGATCTGGGCGCCCATGACACCGGCACCGAGGACGGCGACCTTGCGGACGGTAAATCGTTTCATGGTGACTCCGGGAGATTGACGTTCGATTCAGGTGCTGAGCAAATGCCGCGCCGTGCAGGTGGCGCGCAGTCTCCAGAACAGCGGTCAGAACAGCGATTCATCCATCGCCATCAGCGGCTTCACGCCGGCGCGTCCACTGCGGACCAGCGCAGCTGTCTCGGGCAGCAGATAGGCGAAATAGAAGCGTGCTGTCGCAAGCTTCGCACGGTAGAACGGATCCTCGCTGTTCTGGTGATTGAGCGCCACCCGTGCCATCCGCGTCCAGAAGTAGGCGAACACGAGGTGCCCAGCCAAGCGCAGATAGTCGACCGCAGCAGCGCCGACTTCGTCGGGGTTGCTGAAGGCCTTCAAGCCCAGTTCAGTCGTCAGTTTCGTGACCTTCTCGCCGAGGTCGGCCAGTGGATTGATGAACTCGAGCATCTCCGGGTTGACGCATTCATCGTGGATCAACTGCTGGACCAGCGTGACGAGTTTCGTCAGCTTCTTGCCCTTGTCGAGCAGCACTTTGCGCCCGAGCAGGTCGAGCGACTGGATGGTGTTGGTGCCCTCGTAGATCATGTTGATGCGCGCGTCGCGCACGAACTGCTCCATGCCCCATTCGCGCACATAGCCGTGGCCGCCGAAGACCTGCAGGCACTGCGAGGTCGCGATCCAGGCGTTGTCGGTCATGAAGGCCTTGACGATCGGCGTCAGCAAGGCGAC
>CANHOE010000102.1 GCA_947462175.1 Burkholderiales bacterium
GCGCACGCACCATCGCGCGCTTGTTCCGTACCGAGCTGGATACCACCTTCGTTCAGTGGCGGCAGCAGGTGCTGCTGGCCCGCGCGCTGTCGATGGCCGCCCGCAAGCTGCCGATGAGCACGATCGCCACCGAACTCGGCTATGCCAGCGCAAGCGCCTTCAGCGCGATGGTGAAACGCTCGGTCGGAATGTCGCCGAGCCGCCTGCTGGGGTGAGACGGCGCGCGCAGCAAGACGGTTTGCCGACCCGCGCGCGGGCCGTGGGTCGGGCATGACGCCGGGAGGCCCGGCGATCGATAATGCCGTCTGATGCGCGATCGACCGATTCGCCGTGACGCGACCCTCCCTTCTTTGGCCCCTGCCTCCGCATGACCCAGGTCCTCTACGATTTCACCCGTCAAGACGCGCGTGGTGCCAGCTGCACTGCGCAAGCCTGGGCCAAGGTGCCGGTGCCACTGACGCCACCTGAGCGCAGTGCACTCAAGGCCCGCGCTGCGGCGCTGCTGAAGCAGCACAACGCGGTGTTGGTCGCCCACTACTACGTCGATGGCGACTTGCAGGACCTGGCGCTGGAGACCGGCGGCTGCGTCGCCGACTCGCTCGAAATGGCGCGCTTCGGCCGCGACCACCCGAGCCAGACGCTGGTGGTCGCCGGGGTGCGCTTCATGGGCGAGAGCGCCAAGATCCTGAGTCCGGGCAAGCGGGTGCTGATGCCTGATCTCGACGCCACCTGCTCTCTCGACCTCGGCTGCCCGGCCGACGCGTTTGCCCAGTTCTGCGACGCCCACCCGGACCGCACCGTGGTCGTCTATGCCAACACCAGCGCGGCAGTGAAGGCACGTGCCGACTGGATGGTGACCAGCTCCTGCGCGCTGGCGATCGTCCGGCATCTGAAAGAGCAAGGCCAGAAGGTGCTGTGGGCGCCAGACCGCCACCTCGGCCGCTACATCCAGCAGCACACTGGCGCCGACATGCTGATGTGGAACGGCGAGTGCATCGTGCACGACGAGTTCAAGGGCCTCGAGCTGGAACTGCTGAAGGCGCAATACCCAGATGCCAAGGTGCTGGTGCACCCCGAGTCGCCCGAAGCGGTCGTCAAGCTGGCCGATGTGGTCGGCTCGACCTCGCAACTGCTGAACGCGGTGACGACGATGGACGCCCAGACCTTCATCGTCGCCACCGACAACGGCCTGATGCACCGCATGCGTCAACTCGCACCGACCAAGATGCTGCTCGAAGCGCCCACTGCCGGCGACAGCGCCACCTGCAAGAGCTGCGCACACTGCCCGTGGATGGCGATGAATGCGCTGCAGGGTGTCATCGACTGCCTTGAATCCGGTCGCGGCGAGATCGCCGTCGACGAGCCGGTGCGCAGCCAGGCACTGGGTTGCATCGACCGGATGCTCGCCTTCGTCAAGGCGAACCCGGCGGCCACCCAGAAGCAGGGCTTGGTACCGCACGTCGGCGCGGCCTGAAGACATGACCACCCCCACGCGCCTTCGGCACTGCCCCCCGAGGGGGCGCTCAGGCTGCTTGGGGCGGCCCGGCGCTGCCTGACCCCATTTGATGTTCGACACCAACGAAAGCCTGGACGACGCCCGCAAGCGCAATGTGCGCGACGCGCTGCGCGAAGACATTGGCCAGCGCGACTGGACAGCCGAGCTCGTGCCAGCCGACGAGCGCGTGGCGGCGCGGGTGCTGGTGCGCGAGGAAGCAGTGCTGTGCGGCCGCGACTGGTTCGATGCCTGCGTACTCGCACTCGACCCCGGCGCACGCATCGACTGGCATGCGGCAGAGGGCGCCTTGATGGCGCCCAACACCTTGGTGTGCCACCTCGAATCAAACGCCCGCGCGCTGCTCTCGGCCGAGCGGCCTGCGCTCAACTTTCTGCAGCTGCTGTCGGGCACCGCAACGCTGACGCGGCGTCACGTCGATGCCATCGCCGGGGTGTCGCCGAACCCACGCGGCTGCGTGATCCTCGACACCCGCAAGACGCTGCCCGGCCTGCGCCAGGCGCAGAAGTACGCGGTGCGAACCGGCGGCGGCCACAACCAGCGGATGGCGCTGTGGCACGGCATCCTGATCAAGGAAAACCACATCGCCGCGGCCGGCGGCATCACTGCGGTGCTGCGCAACGCCCAGGCGCTGAACGCCGGCGTGGACATCCAGATCGAGGTCGAATCGCTGGCGCAGCTGGCCGAGGCGCTGGCCAGCGGTGCGGCGAGCGTGCTGCTCGACAACTTCGATCTGGCGGGCATGCGCGAGGCAGTCGACCTGAATGCCGGCCGTGCACTGCTGGAGGTCTCTGGTGGTGTGCAACTGGACCAGGTGCGCGAGATCGCGGCGACCGGCGTCGACCGCATCTCGATCGGCCGGTTGACCAAGGACCTGCGGGCCACCGACTACTCGATGCGGGTGCTCGACACGATCTGAATCGTCGCCACACCAGAGTTTGTGGGCCATCTGGGCCCGACTTACAGCGCTATTTCGAGGCTCGCCAGACTGCGACAGCCAGACACTGTGGTTTCAGCTCCACGGGGGAGCGGAGGCCGCCATGAGCACTGTTTTCGAGACGATCCACAACCATCACGAGCGTGCGGTGTTCGATGCCGTCCAGGCAGCAGCGCCCCGCTTTGCGCACCTGAGCGACCCGCACATCCAGGCCGACGTGGCCTGCGTTGCGCTGAACCGACTGCCCCCGCGCTACATCCGCCACGATGTGGATTTCTCGTTCTACCTCACCGAGCGCGAGCGCAACGAGAATGAGTTGGCCATCAGCGAAGCGGTTGATTTCGCCTACCAGTTCGTGCAGGCCAAGGTGGCCATGCGCGCGCGGCGCTGACCGATGCACCTACACGCTGATGCCGCGGGTCTTCGGCTTCTTGCCAGCGACCGCACTGCGCAACAGCACCGTCGGGAAACTCACGGGCAAGGCATAGGGGAAATCGCGGCTGTAGTGCAGCCCACGGCTCTCGTGGCGCATCAATGCCGAGCGAACGATGAGCTCGGCGCAATCGACCAGATTACGCAACTCCAGCAGGTCGCGGTTGACGCGGAAGCTGCCGTAGTAGTCGTCGATCTCGCTGCGCAGCAGCTTGATGCGGTGCAGCGCACGCTGCAGTCGCTTGGTGGTGCGCACGATGCCGACGTAGTTCCACATCAGCAGCCGCAACTCGTCCCAGTTGTGGGCGATGACGACCTGCTCATCGGCGTTCTCGACCTGGCTCTCATCCCACACCGGAAGTTGCGGTTCGCTGCGTTCGGGCTGTTCCTCGATGTCCAGTGCACAGGTGCGGCCCAGTACCACGCATTCCAGCAGCGAGTTGCTGGCCAGCCGGTTGGCGCCATGCAGGCCGGTGTAGGTGGTTTCGCCCACCGCATACAAGCCCGGCAGGTCGGTGCGACCGTGCAGGTCGGTGACCACTCCGCCGCAGGTGTAGTGCGCTGCCGGCACCACCGGAATCGGCTGCCGCGCAATGTCGATGCCCAAGGCCAGGCATCGCGCGTGGATCGTCGGGAAATGCTCCTTGAGATAGTCCTCGCCCAGGTGCGTGGCGTCGAGCCACACATGGTCGAAGCCGTGCTTCTTCATCTCGAAGTCGATCGCGCGGGCGACGATGTCGCGCGGCGCCAGCTCCATGCGCTCGTCGTGCGCGGCCATGAAGCGCTTGCCACCGGGATCGCCCGGCCCGAGGCTCGGCAGCTTCAGGTGCGCGCCCTCGCCGCGCAACGCCTCCGTGATCAGGAAGCTGCGTTCCTGTGGGTGGTACAGGCAAGTCGGATGGAACTGGATGAACTCCATGTTGCCGATACGGCAGCCGGCGCGCCAGGCCATCGCGATGCCGTCGCCGGTCGCAGTGTCCGGGTTGCTGGTGTAGCGGTACACCTTGCCGACGCCGCCGGTGGCCAGTACCACTGCGCGCGCTGGCAGCGTCTCGACGCGCTGGCTGTCGATATCGAGCGCGTAGACGCCGTAGCAGCGCGGCGGCTCATCGCGCTTGAGTTGTCGCGACGTGATCACGTCGACCGCCATCCAACGTTCACGCATGTCGATGTTCGGGTGGCGCTTGACTTCTTCGAGCAGAACGTCGTGGATGGCCTTGCCGGTCGCATCGGCCGCATGCGCGATGCGGCGCACGGCATGGCCTCCTTCGCGCGTCAGGTGCAGGCCCAACGGGCCATCGGGGTCGGCCGAGAACGGCACACCGCGCGCCACCAGCCAGGCAATGGCCTCGGCACTGTGCTGCGCGATGAAACGAGCGGTGTGCTCGTCGACCAGCCCAGCGCCCGCATCCTGGGTGTCGCGCACGTGGGAATCGATGCTGTCGTCATCGCCCAACACGCCGACGATGCCGCCCTGCGCCCAGGCCGTCGCGGCCTCGTCGAGATTGCGCTTGGCGAGCACGATGACCGGATGGTCAGCCGCCAGATGCAGCGCCACCGTCAGACCGGCCAGCCCGGCGCCGATGATCACCACCGGCAGTTCGTTGCGCACCGAATCAGGCGAGGTCATGGCGGACAGCGCACGGGCGCTGAGAGTTCGGAGGACGGGTCAATGACATCAACTCATTCTATCGACGCACCCTTTGCGAGCCATGCTGGCGGACGGTATCGCGTCGAGGGGATGGCTTCCGAGGCGCGGCTGTGCCAGCATCACCGGGTGCGTGTTTCGCGGCCAAAGCCGCGGTGCTCCCGTCACGCGCCTCACTCACCCATCGACTTTGCGACGAGGGCCTCATGAGCATCTACAGCAGCCGCACCGGGAACCCTTACCCCGACTACCGCGAGACGGCCCCGATGGAGAACGACGGCTGGGAATCGACCCGCGCACAGACGGCGCTGGCGACCCAGGTGATGAACCGCGAAGACCTGGAGCGCACTGCGGCGCAGCAGGACATCGGCCGGCTGGTCGAGAACCATGTGCGCGAACTGTTCGTGTCCTGCGCACCCGGCGAGGCACTGCAACAGCAGTTCGAGCACCTGCGGCCGGATTTCATAGCGGTTCACGACGTGGGCACGCGTTCGTCGCGGCAGCTGCTGCGAGGCATCGCCGCAGCCTGCAGCCGGCCGGTGCACAAACTGATGCTGCGCCGACAGGGTCAGGGAACGCCGTTGGCATCCATCGACTACGTCGACGTGCCGCTCGCAGCACAGCAGGTGCTGCGGCTCTACTCGACCGACGTGGCCGACACCAGCGATGCGGCCACGGCGCACGGCGTGGCCCGCACCCTGCTGGCTTTCAGCCAGCTCGGCGTGATGATGGTCGGCTCGCTGCCGGCAGCCACCTTGAACACCAACATGCGACCCTGGCATGAGGAAGTGATCCGCAGCACGTGGCACAACCGCCAGGTGCTGCTGCTGCCACTGACCAACAACGCCACGCTGGTGACTCAGGGCCAGGAAATGGTGCGTGGCACTGCCATCACGCTGCGCACGACACCCGTGGTCACCCGACCGGCCGATGCGTGGAACTTCATCAACGGCACCTGGAACCGCATGCGTGGCACAGTCGCCGCACCCGCACCCGCGCGCTCACCCACGGCCACGCCAGTGCCGGCACGCGCGCCCGCGGCACAGGACACCGTGCCCATGGGCGTCGACAGCACCGCCTTTGCGCCCACCAACATGTTGCCTCTGCGGCCCATGCCCGATGTGTCGGCCAAGCCCGAGCTGATGCACGACGAAGTGCTCGACGTCTACGTTCACCAGATCTGCGAACTGAATGGCGTGGTCGGCTGCTGCGTGTTCGACATCGGCTCCGGCCTGCCAGTCGCCAGTTCGGGCTCCGGGGCGCCGCCAGCGGAACTGGCTCGCCACGGTCGCACCCTGCTCACAGCGATGGGCAGCAGCAGCCGGGCTCTCGGCCTCGGGCACACGCTGCCCGATGCTGCGATCACCCTGGGCTCGCACCACCTGCTGCTGCGCTCAGTGGACAAGCACAGCGGTATGGCGCTGATCACCGTGCTGGACCGGACGAACGCCAACCTGACGCTCGCCCGGCTGCAGATCGAGCGGCTCGATCCCCTGCTGGACCGCTGAGCCGCTCGTTCTCGCCGCGTCAGTGCACGACGCGGTCGAAGATGAACTCCCCGTCTTCGACACCGACCGGAATCACGTCCTTCGGGCCGAACTTGCCTTCGAGGATCAGCTTCGCGACCGGGTTCTCGATGCGCTGCTGGATCGCACGCTTCAACGGCCTGGCGCCGAACACCGGGTCGAAGCCGGCTTTCGCCAGATCGGCCAGCGCCTGCGCCGACACATCGAGCTTCATGTCCATCTTCTCGAGCCGCGACTCCAGCACCTTCAGCTGGATCTTCGCGATCGCTGCGATGTTGCTGTGGTCGAGCGCGTGGAACACAACGACCTCGTCGATGCGGTTCAGGAATTCCGGACGGAAATGCTGCTTCACCTCGACCCACACCGCGTCGCGGATGTCCTCGCTCGGCTGCCCGGCCATCTGCATGATCTGATGCGAACCCAGATTGCTGGTCATCACGATCACGCAGTTCTTGAAGTCCACGGTGCGGCCCTGGCCATCGGTGAGCCGGCCGTCGTCAAGCACCTGCAGCAGCACGTTGAACACATCCGGGTGCGCCTTTTCCACCTCGTCGAGCAGCAGCACGCAGTAAGGGTTGCGGCGCACGGCCTCGGTCAGGTAGCCGCCCTCGTCATAGCCCACGTAGCCCGGTGGCGCGCCGATCAGGCGGCTGACCGAATGCTTCTCCATGTACTCGCTCATGTCGATGCGGATCAGGTGCTCCTCGCTGTCGAACAGGAACCCTGCCAGCGCCTTGCACAGCTCGGTCTTGCCCACGCCGGTGGGGCCCAGAAACAGGAAGGAGCCGGTCGGCCGGTTCGGGTCAGACAGGCCCGACCGTGAGCGGCGGATCGCATTCGCGACCGCGGTGATCGCTTCGTCCTGCCCGATCACGCGCTCATGCAGGCGGTTCTCCATCTGCAGCAGCTTCTCGCGCTCTCCCTGCATCAGCTTGGCGACAGGGATGCCGGTGGCACGCGCCACCACCTCGGCGATTTCCTCTGCGCCCACCAGCGTGCGCAGCAGCTGCGGCTTGCCGCCAGCCTTGCCGGCCTTGTTCTTGCCCTGCTCCTTCGACTGCGCGTCGGCGAGCTTCTTCTCCAGTTCTGGCAGGCGACCGTACTGCAGCTCGGCCACCTTGTTGAAGTCGCCCTTGCGCTTCCAGTCCTCGATCTGGAAACGGATGCGGTCGATCTCTTCCTTGATGTGCGCCGAGCCCTGCGCCGCGGCCTTCTCCGATTTCCAGATCTCGTCCAGGTCGGCAGCTTCGCGCTGCAGCTTGGTGATTTCTTCCTCGATCAGCGCGAAACGCTTCTGCGAGGCCTCGTCCTTCTCGCGGCGCACCGCTTCACGCTCGATCTGCAACTGGATCAGCCGACGGTCGAGCTTGTCCATCACCTCGGGCTTCGAGTCGATCTCGATCTTCACCTTGGCCGCCGCCTCGTCGATCAGGTCGATCGCCTTGTCGGGCAGGAATCGGTCGGTGATGTAGCGGTGGCTGAGCTCGGCTGCAGCGACGATCGCCGGGTCGGTGATCTCGACGCCGTGGTGCACCTCGTACTTTTCCTGCAGGCCGCGCAGGATCGCGATGGTGGCTTCCACCGTCGGCTCGCCCACCAGGATCTTTTGAAAACGCCGCTCCAGCGCGGCGTCCTTCTCGACGTACTTGCGGTATTCGTTCAGCGTGGTAGCGCCGATGCAATGCAACTCGCCGCGGGCCAGCGCAGGCTTGAGCATGTTGCCGGCGTCCATGGCGCCTTCGGACTTGCCGGCGCCCACCATCGTGTGGATCTCGTCGATGAAAACGATGGTCTGGCCCTCATCCTGAGCCACTTCCTTCAGCACGCTTTTCAGCCTTTCCTCGAACTCGCCGCGGTACTTGGCGCCGGCCAGCAGCAAGGCCATGTCGAGCACCAGCACGCGCTTGTTCTTCAGGGACTCGGGTACCTCGCCGGCCACGATGCGCTGCGCCAGCCCTTCAACAATCGCCGTCTTGCCGACGCCCGGCTCGCCGATCAACACGGGGTTGTTCTTGGTACGGCGTTGCAGCACCTGGATCGCGCGGCGGATTTCATCGTCGCGGCCGATCACCGGATCGAGCTTGCCCAGGCGAGCGCGCTCGGTCAGGTCGAGCGTGTACTTCTTCAAGGCCTCGCGCTGACCCTCGCCTTCGGCGCTGTCCATCTTCTGGCCGCCGCGCACCGCCTCGATCGCCGCTTCCAGGGCCTTGCGGGTGACACCGTGTTCCTTCAGCAGCGGACCGATGGGGCTCTTGCTGTCGGCTGCGGCCAGCAGAAACATCTCGCTGGCGATGAACTGGTCACCGCGCTTGGTGGCTTCCTTTTCGGCTGCCTGCAGCAGGCCGACGAGTTCGCGGCCGGGCTGCACCTGTTCA
>CANHOE010000103.1 GCA_947462175.1 Burkholderiales bacterium
ATCGAAGGCCAGCACCCGCGTCGGGCTGCCCGAAGTCACATTGATCCAGTCGCGCACTGGCAGGGCTCCACCTTCGGACGCATCGCGCGGCCACAGGCCCGTCAAACGCGCCTTCAGCGCGTCGATGCGCAAGGACTGCAGCATGCCGCCCACTGGTCTACCCACCGCTCTCATGCAGCCACCCCCGCATCGGCCGCGATCGATCTCACTTCATCGACGAAGACCTCGGCGCGGTGTGCATAGTTGCGGAACATGTCGAGACTGGCGCAGGCCGGGCTCAGCAGCACCGCATCGCCCTGGCGAGCTTGCTCGAACGACCAGCGCGTGGCGGCCTCGAGCGTGTTGTGGCGCTGCAGCGTCAACGCGTCGATCGACGCAAGCGCCGCCTCGATCAGCGCCGCATCGCGACCCAACGTCGCCACCGCGCGCACGTGGCGTCGCACAGGTTCAGTGAGCGGGGAGAAGTCCTGGCCCTTGCCGTCTCCGCCCAGGATCACGACCAGCTTCGAGGGCGCTCGGTCAGCGCCCAGGCCTTCAAGTGCTGCGACGGTCGCGCCGACGTTGGTGCCCTTGCTGTCGTCGTAGGCGTCGACACCATCAATGGTCGCCACGTAGGCGACGCGGTGCGGTTCGCCGGCGTAGTCCCGCAGGCCGTGCAGCATCGGCGCCAACGGGCAGCCGATCGCGGTGGCCAGCGCCAGCGCAGCCAGTGCGTTGGCGGCGTTGTGGCGTCCGCGCACGCGCAATGCGTCGGCGGGCATCAGTCGCTGGATGTGCAGTTCTTCGGTTTCGACCACGGCCCCCGCTCGCAGCCGCTTGCGCGGGAAGCTGTCGTCGGCTTCGAGCGCTCGCACCAGCCAGGCCACACCGTTCTCTGTGATCAGACCGAAGTCACCCGGGTGCTGCGGGGCGTCGAGTCCGAAGCACACGATGGTGCGCGGCACCGCGGCCGGCAGACGGGCTTTCGCGCTCGCCTTGGCAGCGGCTGCCTGTGGTTGTGCCGCCTGCGCCAGTGCATTGACACGGGCGTCGTCACGGTTGACCACCATCACTGCCTCGCGGCCCCAGATACGCGACTTCGCCTCGGCGTAGTGGGTCATCGAACCGTGCCAGTCGAGGTGGTCCTCGGTGATGTTCAGCACCGCCGCCGCATCCGGTTCGAATCCGCGGACACCATCGAGCTGGAAGCTGCTGAGTTCGAGCACCCAGACCTGCGGCAGGGCTTCAGGCTCGCGATCGAGCGCATCGGCCAGCGTCTGCAGCATCGTCGGGCCGATGTTGCCCGCAACCGCGACACGCTGGCTGGCGCGCTCGACCAGCAGCGCCGTCATCGCGGTGGTCGTGGTCTTGCCATTGGTGCCGGTGATGGCCAGCACCTTCGGTGCGTAGCCGCGCTCTGCCTTCAGGTCGGCCAATGCGCAGGAGAACAGATCCAGCTCGCCTTGCACCGCGATACCGCACTCGATGGCCGCATTCAGTGGCCCAGCGATGCGCGGGTCGATCGGGGACAGGCCCGGGCTCTTGAGAACCAGTTGCACGCCGTCGAAGGCTGCCGTGTTCAGCTCGCCCTTCAACAGCAGCGCCTGCGGCACGTGCTCAGCCAGCGTCGCGGCCTGCGGCGGCGATTCGCGCGAATCCCAGACGCGCACGGCCGCGCCATAACGTGCGCTCCAGCGCGCCATCGCGAGACCCGAGTCACCGAGGCCGAGCACCAGCACCGTGAGACCTTGGAGATGCTTCATCGTTGCACCTCGCTCACCGCAGTTTCAGGCTGGCCAGCCCGACCAGACACAGCAGCATCGTGATGATCCAGAAGCGCACGACGACCTGCGTTTCCTTCCAGCCCGACTTCTCGAAATGGTGGTGCAGCGGCGCCATCTTCAGGATGCGCTGACCGGTGCCATAGCGCTTGCGGGTGTACTTGAACCAGCTCACCTGCAGCATCACCGACAGCGCTTCGACGACGAACACGCCTCCCATGATGCCGAGCACGATCTCCTGGCGCGTGATCACGGCGATGGTGCCCAGCGCACCGCCCAGTGCCAGCGCGCCGACGTCACCCATGAACACCTGAGCGGGATGCGCGTTGAACCACAGAAAGGCGAGACCCGCGCCAGCCGTCGCCGCGCAGAACACCAGCAGTTCGCCGCTGCCCGGGATGTGCGGGAACAGCAGGTACTTGCTGAAATAGGCGTTGCCGGTGACGTAAGCGAACACACCAAGTGCCGAAGCCACCAGCACCACCGGCATGATCGCCAGACCATCGAGGCCGTCGGTGAGGTTCACCGCATTGCTCGCCCCGACGATGACGAACCAGGTCAGCGCGATGAAACCGTAGACGCCCAGCGGATAGCTGATGGTCTTGAAGAATGGCACGATCAGGTCAGCTGCAGGTGGCAGGTCATTCGAGAAGCCGCTCTGCACCCAGCGCAGGAACAGTTCGAAGACGCGCAGGTTCGAGGTCTCGCTGACGCTGAACGCCAGGTAGAACGCGGCCACCAGCCCGATCACGGTCTGCCAGAAGAACTTGTCGCGCGAGCGCATGCCCTCCGGGTTCTTGTCGACCACCTTGCGCCAGTCGTCGGCCCAGCCGATCGCGCCGAAGCCGAGTGTCACCAGCAGCACGATCCAGACGAAACGGTTAGACCAGTCGAACCACAACAGCGTGGACACGGTGATGCCGATCAGGATCAGCACGCCGCCCATCGTCGGCGTGCCCGACTTGGCGAGGTGTTGCTGAACGCCGTACTCGCGGATCGGCTGGCCGATCTTCAGCGCCGTCAGGCGGCGAATCACCCACGGGCCGAAAGCCAGGCCGATCAGCAGCGCGGTCATCGCGGCCATCACCGCGCGGAAGGTGATGTACTGGAACACGCGGAAGTAGCCGAACTCCGGCGACAGCGTCTGCAGCCAACTCGCGAGGCTAAGCAGCATGGGCGGCCCCGGTCGGTGCGACAGACGCCGCAGAAGACGCCGACTTCAGCGCGGCGACCACACGCTCCATCTTCATGAAACGCGAGCCCTTGACCAGCACCGAAGCAGCGGCCGGCGCCTCGGGCAATGCGGCCAGAAGCTCCTCGACCGCGTCGAAGTGACGCGCCCCGGCGCCGTAGGCCGAGGCGGCGTGCGCACACAAGGGCCCGGCCGTCCACAGCGACTCGATGCCCGCGCTGCGCGCAAACGCCCCAACCTCGCGGTGAAACTCGGACCCCTGGTCGCCGACCTCGCCCATGTCGCCGAGCACCAGCCAGCGGGGCGCGGACAGACCGGTGAGCACTTCGATCGCTGCGCGCACCGAGTCGGGGTTGGCGTTGTAGCTGTCATCGACCACGGTGATGCGCTGGCCATCGCGCACGAGGCTGCTGGCCTGCGAGCGGCCCTTCACCGCGGTGAAGGCCTCCAGCCCCCGCGCGATCGCTTCCAGCGGGCAGCCGGCAGCCAGTGCGCAGGCGGTGGCGGCCAACGCGTTCTTGACGTTGTGCTGACCCGCGATGTGAAGTGCCAGGGTCGTGTCGCCGGCCGGTGTGTGAAGCGCCACTGTCCAGCGGTCGCCTGCCCACAGGGCCTGGGCTGTGACATCCGCGGCGCCTGTCGCGCCCAAAGCGAATGTGATGACGCGGCGCTCACCGGCCAATGCGCGCCACAGCGGGGTGTGGGCCTCGTCGGCCGGGAACACCGCCACCCCGTCGACCACCAGCGACTCGATCACGCTGCCGTTCTCGCGGGCCACCGCCTCAACGCTGGCCATGAACTCCTGGTGCTCGCGCTGGGCGTTGTTGACCAGCGCAACGGTCGGCGCGGCCATCGCGGCCAGCTGCGCAATCTCGCCCGGATGGTTCATGCCGAGCTCGACGACGGCGGCCCGATGCTGGCCGGGTCGAAGACGCAGCAGGGTCAGCGGCACGCCGATGTCGTTGTTGAAATTGCCCTCGGTCGAGAACGCGCCCTCGCCCTGCCAGGCACGCAGGATGGCCGCGATCATCTGTGTCACCGTGGTCTTGCCGTTGCTGCCAGTGACAGCGATCAGCGGCAACTTGATGTCATGCCGCCAGCCAGTGGCCAGGGTGCCGAGCGCGGCGCGTGTGTCCGCCACTTCCAGACCGGGCAAACCCGCCTCGGCCAGTCCTCTCACGGCCAGCGCGGCGACAGCGCCCGAGGCCCTGGCCTGCCCCAGGAACTCATGCGCATCGAAACGCTCACCGCGCAGCGCGACGAACAGATCGCCCGCACGCAGGCTGCGGGTGTCGCTGTGAACCCGCAGCAGCGCTGTGGTGGCGTCACCGACCAGGCGCGAGCCCGGCAACAGCGCGTGTGCCTGCGCCAGCGTCATCATGCGGCGACTCCTGCGGCTGCTCTCGCCTGAAGGGCCGTGCGGGCCTCGACGACATCATCGAACGGATGCCGGACCCCAGCGATCTCCTGGTAGTCCTCATGGCCCTTGCCAGCGATCAGCACCACATCGCTCGGCTGCGCCTGATGGATCGCCCAGGCGATGGCCTCGCGACGGTCTTCGATGATCTTTGGGGTGGGCCGCTCTGCCATGCCAGCGACGATGGCGGTCATGATTTCGCCGGGCACTTCGCCGCGTGGGTTGTCGCTGGTGACGACAGTCCACTGCGCGTGACGCTGCGCCATCGCACCCATCAGCGGTCGTTTGCTGGTGTCGCGGTTGCCACCGCAGCCGAACACGCACCAAAGTGCACCGCCACGGCCTGCAGCCAAGGGCGCAAGTGCACGCAAGGCGTTCTCCAGCGCATCCGGCGTGTGGGCGTAGTCCACCAGCACTTCGGGCTGTGCGGCCGCACCGGCTACCCGCTGCATGCGACCTGGCACCGAGGTCAGCAAGGCGCAGGCGCGTGCCGCGTCGGACAGCGTCACGCCCAGGGCGCGCAGCGTGGCGACCACCGCCAGCAGATTGGAGACGTTGTAGTTGCCGAGCAGCCCGCTGCGCAGCGACACCAGTGGCGCCCCCGCTTCAACCAGTTCAAACGCGAGCCCGTCGCCCAGATACCGGATGTCACGCGCACGCAACCGCGCCGGGGCGCCAGTGGTCGCGGCATACGTCCACAGATCGAGCGCGGTGTCGGCCAGCCGGTCCTGCAGCAGCAGGCCATGGGCGTCATCGACGTTCAGCACCGCCGCCCGGAGACCCGGCCAGTCGAACAGCCCGGCCTTGGCCTGCCAGTAGGCTTCCATCGAGCCGTGGAAATCGAGGTGGTCCTGCGAGAAGTTGGTGAACACCGCCACATCGATGTGTGTGCCCGACAACCGCTCCTCGACCAGACCGATCGACGATGCTTCGATCGCGCAAGCGGCAAAGCCTTCATCGGCGAACCGCTTGAAGGCTCGCTGCAGCGTCACCGGGTCCGGCGTGGTCAAGCCCGTGGGCACCAATGGCGCCGCGCTGTCCGGGCCTGGCACCGCCCCCACCCCGAGCGTGCCGACCATGCCGCAACGCCGGCCCAGCGCCGACAAGGCCTGTGCTGTCCACCAGGCTGTGGACGTCTTGCCGTTGGTACCCGTGATGGCGATCACCGACAGACGCTCGCTGGGCACACCGAAGAACGCGCTGGCCAGAGGGCCAGCGTTGGCCTTCAGGCCATCCATTGCCGCGATGCGCAGGTCATCGAAACCCATTCCCTCCGCGCCATCGGCCTCGATCAGACAGGCCACAGCACCCGACGTCAGCGCTGGCTTCACGTGCTGCCGGCCGTCGTGCACGAGTCCAGGCCAGGCAATGAAGGCATCGCCGGGTTCAAGCCGGCGGCTGTCAGTCACCAGACCGCGTGCGCCCCGACGCACCAGCCAGGACAGCGCCGCAGGGACCGAGCCAAGTTGCTGCAGCGCCATCAGAAGCTCTCGTCTTCCGCTGGCGCATTGCGCGCGACGATCTGTGTCTTCACGTCGAGGTCAGGAGGGACCCCGAGCATGCGCAATGTGTGCTGTACCAGGTCGCTGAAGACCGGGGCGGCCACCTCGCCGCCGTACCACTTGCCAGCGGTGGGTTCATCCACCATCACGGCGACGATGATGCGCGGGTCCTTGATCGGTGAAAGTCCGACGAACCATGAGCGGTACTTTTTCGTGTCGTAGCCCTTGCCCGCGTGCGCATAGGCGGTGCCCGACTTGCCGCCGACCGAGTAGCCGGGTGTCTGCGCTTTGGGTGCGGTGCCGCCAGGACCAGTCACCAGGCTCAGCATCTGCCGCATCGTCTGAGCCGTCTGCGCCGAAATGACCCGCACGCCACTGACCCTGGTGGCACCTTCGGGGCTGTCGCTCTTCATCAGCGTCACCGGGATGTACTCACCGTCATGTGCGAACACGGTGTAGGCATGCGCGATCTGGAACAGCGAGGCCGACAAGCCGTAGCCATAGCTCATCGTGGCGCGGGTGATCTCATCGAGTTGCTTCTGCGACTTCAGGCGTCCGCCGACCACCCCGGGAAATCCGAGCTGTGGTTTCTGCCCGAATCCGACGCTGGCGTACAGCTCCCACATCTCGCGCGGCTGGAACATCAATCCCATCCGGATCGCACCGATGTTGCTGGACTTCTGGATCACTTCGGACACCGTCATGTCGCCGTGCGGATGGGTGTCGCGCACGGTGAAGGGCCCCAGCGACATATGGCCCGGCGCTGTGTGAATCAGGGTCTCGGGCTTGACGCGGCCGGTTTCCAGGGCCCAGGCCGCAATCAAGGGCTTGACGGTCGAGCCAGGCTCGAAGGTATCGGTCAGCGCACGGTTGCGCAGTTGGTTACCACTGAGGTTGCGGCGGTCCGAGGGCGCATAGCTCGGGTAGTTCGCCAACGCCAGCACCTCACCGGACTGCGCATCGAGGACCACCACGCTGCCGGCCTTGGCCTTGTTCTCGACCACGGCCTCGCGCAACCGCCGGTAGGCGAAGTACTGCAGCTTCGAATCGATCGACAACTGGATGTCGCGTCCGTCAACTGGGGCCACGCTGTCGCCGATATCCTCAACGACCCGGCCAATGCGGTCCTTGATGACGCGCCGGCTGCCGTTGCGACCGACGAGATCCTTCTGGAACGCGAGTTCGATGCCTTCCTGCCCGCGGTCTTCGATGTTGGTGAAGCCGACCACATGCGCAGCCGCCTCGCCTTCGGGGTACTGTCGCCGGAATTCGCGCACCTGGTGGATCCCCGGCAGACCGAGGGACAGCACGTCCTTCGCCAGGGTGTCATCGACCTGCCGCCGCAGCCAGACAAAGTTCGCGCTGCCGTCGAGTCGGTCTTCCAACTGTGCGGGCGTCATGCCAAGCAAGCGGGCCAGACGAGCCCGTTCTGACGGCGCTGCCTTGAAGTCCTTCGGGATCGCCCAGAGCGACGGCGCCGGAACGCTGGTCGCCATCAGCTGACCATTCCGGTCGAGGATGCGGCCACGACTGGCTGACAGATCCAGCGTGCGGGCGTAGCGGATCTCGCCCTGCTTCAGGTAGAAATCCGTGCCGATCGCCTGCACATAAACCGCACGGCCCAGCAGCACCAGAAAACCGAGCCCGACCAGTGCCACCAGCAGCTTGGAACGCGAAGCCGGTGTGCGCGACGCCAGCAGCGGGCTGCTCGCGTAGTTGAGGCTACGCGCACTGGCGGCAGGGCGGCTCGCAGAGCGCTCGGGGCGTCGACCGCTGTTCATGGCCGTCCTTGCGCAGCAGCGGGCGCTGCCGATACGACAACCTGCTTCATGATGGCCGAGGTGGCAGGCACCATGCGCAGCTTGTCGCGCGCGGTCTTGTCGATGCGGGTCGGTGTGGCCTGAGCCTGCTGCTCGGCCTGCAGCCGGCCATGCTCTGTTTCAAGCTGACGCTGCTCGGTGCGCGCACGGTCGAGCGCGGCATACAGACGCCGCTCGTCGTACGACACGCGCACCAGGTAGACGCTGCTCGCCAGCAGCGCCAACAGCAGGAGCAGGTTCAGGCGTGTCACCGCTTGCCCCCCATCGCAGTGGCAGCAGGAGCAGGCGCGTCGGTGCGCTCGGCCACCCGCATCACCGCTGACCTTGCCCGCGGGTTGGCGCGCAGCTCGGTCTCGCCGGGTTTGACGCGACCCAACGCACGCAAACGCATCGCCACTTCCGGCGCGAAGGGCGCACGTCGATCGAACACTGCCTTGCTTTCACGCGCGATGAAAGTCTTGACGATGCGGTCTTCCAGAGAGTGGAAACTGATAACCACCAGCCGACCGCCCGGCGCCAGCAGATCCAGAGCGGCGTTCAGGCCTTGTTCGAGCTCCTCAAGCTCGGCGTTGACAAAAATCCGAAGCGCCTGAAATGTGCGCGTTGCAGGGTTCTGGCCCGGCTCGCGGGTTTTGACCGCACCAGCCACGACTTCGGAAAGTTCCCTTGTGGTTCGAACTGGGCTCCCGCTTTCGCGCCGAGCAACAAGCGCCTTTGC
>CANHOE010000104.1 GCA_947462175.1 Burkholderiales bacterium
CGACGAGCTCGCAAATTGAAGTAATGAAACTACCTCGAAGCGATCGCCCAGGCCGTTGAGACCAGTATTCGTATGCCCAAGCCACGGAGCCTCGTCGGGATCGCGACATTCCTGTCTTTGCACGACCTCAAGGACGATGAGGATCACGACATCGCCAAATGGATCGTCGTCGGTGGAAGTTGGTACTTCCGCACGTTGGCTCAACAAGGGCAGGTCGGCAGTCTGGCAGGCGAGCACTCGCTCGATGAGCAGCGCCTTTACAACGTTGCCTGCTGGACCTACGGGTCCAATCCACGCAGGTACACCGATCTCGTCCCAGTGTTCAGGGGCGCATCCGATCGGCTGCTGGGTTGCGAAGCCGAACACGCCAAGATGCACCTTGCCCTCACAACGCTGATCGGGCCATCGCTCATACCGCAGTGAGCCGAAGACACACAAGCACACCGGCGGGTTTCGGGTTCAGCGCCGATGGGCTGCCACCGCCTGATCAGGTCGGCGTGGTGGTCTGATCGGCGAGGTTAAGGAAGAGGCCGCTACCGAAGGCGGCAGCCGGGGGACACGAGCAGAGCAGACCGCCACGCTGGCCTGATCTTGCTCGGTTCCAGGACAGTGCCCGCGCCGCCCGGATGCGCCGCCGTATCACCAGCTGGCTTCGCGCTCCGGCGTGGCGCCGATACGGTGAATCGAGAGGTCCGCGCCCTCGTATTCCTCTTCGGCCGACAGCCTCAGGCCCACCACGGCCTTCACCGCACCGTAGACCAGCAAGCCGCCTGCGAACGACCAGACCACGCCCAGCACGGTTCCCAGCAACTGGGCCGTCAGGCTGACCCCGCCCAGGCCCCCCAGTGCGGGCAGGCCGAAGATGCCGCATGCGATCCCGCCCCAGGCGCCACACAGGCCGTGCAACGGCCAAACGCCCAGCACGTCGTCGATCTTCCAGCGGTTTTGGGTCAGCGTGAACAGTGAGACGAAGATCGCGCCCGCCACGGCGCCGGTGACCAGCGCGCCGGCCGGGTGCATCACATCGGAGCCCGCACACACCGCCACCAGCCCGGCCAGCGGGCCGTTGTAGACAAAGCCTGGATCGTTGCGCCCCATCAGTACGGCCACCAGCGTGCCACCCACCATCGCCATCAAGGAATTCACCGCCACCAGGCCCGAGATCTTGTCGACCGTCTGTGCGCTCATCACATTGAAGCCGAACCACCCCACGGTCAGCACCCATGCCCCGAGCGCGAGGAAAGGAATGCTCGACGGCGGATGGGCACTGATTGCGCCGTCCTTGCGATAGCGGTTGCTTCTCGCCCCCAGCAGCAGCACCGCGGCCAGACCGATCCAGCCCCCCACTGCGTGCACCACCACGCTGCCAGCGAAGTCATGAAACAGGTGGCCGGTGGTGGCCTCTATCCAAGCCTGCACGCCGAAGCGACCGTTCCAGGTCACACCCTCGAACACCGGATACACCAGCCCCACCAGCACCGCGGTGGCGGCCAGCTGAGGGCCGAAGCGAGCCCGCTCGGCAATGCCGCCCGACACGATGGCCGGTATCGCGGCTGCGAACGTCAGCAGAAAGAAGAACTTGACCAGCTCATAGCCGTTCCGGTCAGCGAGCGTCTGCGCGCTGGAGAAGAAATTGACGCCGTAGGCCACGGTGTAGCCCACAAAGAAGTACGCCAGCGTGGAAACCGCGAAATCCACCAGGATCTTGACCAGCGCATTGACCTGGTTCTTCTTGCGAACCGTGCCCAACTCCAGGAAGGCGAACCCCGCATGCATGGCGAGCACCATGATGGCGCCCAAAAGAATGAACAGGGCATCGGTGCCCTGCTTGACCTGATCCATTGACCACCCCTTGTCTACCGTGTCGGGGCACAACGCACCAGACTCACTCCGAGACGCACCGTATTAGCAATTTAAGTGCCCAATTGGTGCGCTGATTTGGCGCGGAAATGGACGACTTCGGCGCGACGTGACACAGATTTGGTGCGGTTTCGTGCGTGGCAGCGTCCAGAAATGGTGCGGCCTGGTCAATTCGGGGCTGGTCAGTGCCCTCCGCCCAAGTAGGCAGCCCTCACCGCCGGATCGTTCTTCAGCTTGTCCGCCGGGCCGTGCACCGCGATGCGGCCGTTCTCCAGCACGTAACCGTAGTCGGACACGTTGAGTGCCGCGGCGGCGAACTGCTCAACCAGCAGCATGGTCACGCCCTCTGATTTGAGCCGCGCGATGATTCTGAACACCTCGTCGACCAGAATCGGCGCCAGGCCCATCGACGGTTCGTCGAGCAGCACGATTTCAGGGTTGAGCATGACCGCGCGGGCCATCGCGAGCATCTGTTGCTCGCCGCCCGACAAGGTGCCGGCGAGTTGCGTGCGGCGCTCCTTCAGGCGTGGAAACAGCTCCATCGCGCGTTCCAGGTCGGCCTTCACATCGCCCTTCGGGCGGCTGCCGGTCAGGCGCGGGAAGGCTCCGAGCGTCAGGTTGTCGGTCACGCTCATCGTGGCGAACACGCGGCGGCCTTCGGGTGAGTGGGCGAGGCCGAGGCGGGCGATGGTGTAGCTCTCCATGCCGTCGATGCGCTTGCCAGTCAGCGTGATGCTGCCAGCTGTCGGCTTGACCATGCCGGAGACCGCACGCATGGTCGTCGTCTTGCCAGCACCATTCGAGCCGATCAGCGTCACGACCTTGCCCTTGGGCACCTCGATCGAGATGCCGTGCAGCACCTGGACCTTGCCGTAGCCGGCTTCGAGTTTGTCGATGGTCAACATGTGAATTCCTTACGCCGCCTGGCCGCCCAGGTAGGCCTCGATGACCTTGTGGTCCGCCTGCACTTCGGCCGGCAATCCTTCGGAGATCTTCTGCCCGAAGTCGAGCACCGATACGGTGTCGCACAGGTCCATCACCACGTCCATGTGGTGCTCGATCAGGATCACCGTGATGCCGTGCTCGCGAATCTTGCGGATGTAGCCGATCAGTTCCTTGATGTCGGGTGCCGTCAGGCCAGCAGCCGGTTCGTCGAGCAACAACAACTGTGGGTCCAGCGCCAGTGCGCGGGCGATCTCCAGCAGCCGCTGCTTGCCGTAGGGCAGGTTTCGTGCTTCCTCGTAGGCAAGGTCAGCCAGTCCGACGAAGCGAAGCAGGCCCAGCGCACGCGCGGTCGAGGCGCTGTCTTCGCGGCGGTAGCGTGGGCTGTTCAGCGCGACATCCAGCAAGTGGCTGTCGAAGCTGTGGTGCAGGCCGACCAGCACGTTCTGTAGCGCCGTCATCTCGCCGAACAACTGCACATTCTGGAAGGTACGTGCAATGCCCGACAGCGCGATGTCCGATGAAGTCCGGCCGACAAGTGTCTTGTTCGTGAAGGTGATCGTGCCAGCCGTTGGTTGGTAGATGCCAGTGAGCACATTCATCATCGTGCTCTTGCCCGAACCGTTGGGTCCGATCAGGCCGTGAATGGTGCCGCGGCGGATCGACAGGTCGACGTTGTTCAGCGCCTTCAGCCCACCGAACTGCATCAGCACCTGCTGCGCCTGCAATAGAACGTCGCCGCGTTGAACCTGGCCACCGGCCTGACCGACTGCGTCGACCTCGCCGGTGACCACGGCATGATCGGCAGCCGACGGTTTCATGTTCAGCAGTTGACGCACGAAGCCGACGATGCCGTCCTGCAGAAAGTAGACGACGAACAGCGTGATCAGTCCGAAGATCGAAAGCCGCCAGTCGGTCATCGAGTTCAGCTGGAAAGACAGTAGTGCCAGCGCGGCACTGCCAACCACCGGAACCGCCACGCGCTGCAGCGTGCTGCGGCCCTTCTGCACGAAGAAGATTGCGCCAATCAGCACGCCTACCGCGATTGCTACCGACACCCAGCGGAACATGGTGATGTCATCGAGGAGCTTGGGCAGCAGCACGATGATCGCTGCGCCCAGCAGCGAGCCGATACGCGACTTGCGCCCGCCCATGATGACGGCCAGCAGGAACAGCACCGTCAGCTCGAAGTTGTAGGTGTTGGGTGAGATGTACTGCTCGGAGTAGGCATACAGCGCACCGGCCAGGCCGGCCAGCGCGGCGCTGATGACGAAGGCGTAGACCTTGTAGCGGTAGACGGACACGCCCATGCAGTCCGATGCCACCGGGCTGCCGCGCAGGGCCTCGAACGCACGGCCCAAATGACTTTTCAGGATGCGATGCACCACGATCAAGGTGAGCACCAGCACACCGGCGACAACCCAGAAAAACTCGCGCTTCTCGAGCGTGAAGCCGAACGCCTGCGGCTTGCCCATCGTGATGCCCATCGGCCCTTCGGTCAGGAAGGTCATCTCGTTGATCAGGATCTGGATGATGGTGCCGAAGGCCAACGTCACCATCGCCAGATACGGCCCGGTGACCTTCAAAGCGGGCAGCGCCAGCAGCGCGCCGAACGCCGCTGTGACACCGAGCGCCGCGGGCAGCACGAGCCAGAGCGGCGCCCCGAGCTTCATGACCAGCACGCCGGCGGTGTACGAACCGACGCCGAACAGCCCGGCGTGGCCCAGCGATACCTGGCCGGTGTAGCCCACGACGATGTCCAGGCCGAACAGCACGATCGCGTAGATCATGATCGTCTCGACCAAATGGATGTAGTAGCTGTTCTCGACTGCCAGCGGGAAGGCAATCAGGGCCGTGATGGCGGCCGCATAAAACGCGAGCTGGGTTCCTTTCACGCTTACACCTTCTTGATCGCTGAGTTGCCAAACAGCCCTGCCGGCTTGACCGCCAGCACCAGGAGAAGCAGCACCAAGCCTGGCACGTCCTTGTAGCCTGTCGACAGGTAGAAACCGGTGGTCGTCTCGGCGATGCCGAGGATGAGTCCACCGACCACGATGCCCATGCCGCTGTTCAGACCACCGATGATCGCCACCGCAAACGCCTTCAGCCCGAGCACTGCACCCATGGTGGCACCGGTGAGCGTCAGCGGCGCGATCAGCACGCCAGCGAAAGCTGCTGTCATTGACGACAGCGCGTACGAGAAGGTGATCACCAGCCCGGTGTTGATCCCCATCAGCTTGGCCGCATCGCGGTCGTTGAAGGTGGCTACCACCGCCTTGCCATAGATGGTCTTGCGGTTGAAGAACTCGACCGCCAGCATCATCCCCAGCGCGCCGACAACAACCAGGATTTCCATCGGCAGCACATTGGCGCCAAGGAATTTCAACGGCGACTCGGGCAGTGGCGACGGAAACTTCAGGTCGTCACGACCCCAGACGTTTTCAGCCACGTTCTTGAAGATGATGCCGAGCGCGATGGTCGACATGATCCAGCCGAACTCGCTCTTGATCTTGATCGCCGGCCGCACGCCGATGCGTTCGACGAAAGCGCCCTGAAGCGCGCCGAAGACGCAGACGATCGGGATCATCAGCCAGTAATTGACGCCCAGTCCGACCAATGTCAGACCGACCAGTGCGCCCAGCATCAGCGCATCACCTTGGCCGAAATTCAGCGTGTCGGAAGTGGCAAAGGTGAGCTGGTATCCAAACGCGATGACCGCGTAGATCATGCCCAGCGCGATACCGCTGAAGACCAGTTGGGTGAGGATTTGCATGACAGGCTCGATCGGTGGTGGCAACGAAAAAGTCCCTCTCCTGGCGGGAGAGGGACTTTCGCGGAATGGAGCGACTTACTTCTTCCCGGGCAACGCACCCTTGGCGTTGACGTCCTTCACGCGGACTTCCGACGCCTTCTTCTGGTCTTCTTCATAGGCGTACACCACGCGTTGTCCCTTCACTTCACCAAATACCGGGATGTTCGCAGTGATCGCATCGTGGTCGTTCTTCGTGAATGGACGGTTGTAGGTCGTCACGACGCCTTCCACCGGCGCCTTCAGGTCTTCCAGTGCGGCCTTGATCTTCGGTCCTTCGGTCGAGTTGGCCTGCTTGATCGCTGCGGCCAGCAGGTAGATCGAGTCGTAGCCCTGAGCCGCCGAGACCGGAGAATCCATGCGGTTGGCCTTCGGCTTGAAGGTGCGCAGGTAGGCAATGATGAAGGACTGCCGCTTCGGTGTCGTCGGCTCCTGGATGAAGGTCTGTGGCATTCGCGCACCTTCCCCACCCGGGCCGGCGTTGTCGATGAAATTAGCCATCGACAGCGTCCAGCTGCCGATCATCGGTACCTTCCAACCCAGCTTCGTCATGCCGTTGGCAATCTGCGCCAGCTCCGGGCCGATGGCGTAGGTCAGGATCGCTTCCGCTCCCGCTTCTTTGGCCTTCAGCAGTTGCGCCGTCATGTCGACGTCCTTGACGTTGAACTTCTCGACTGTCACCGCCTTGATGCCCTTGAGGTCGAGCGCTTTTTCCAGATCGGCACGGCCGAGCTGACCATAGTTGGTCGAGTCGGCAAGGATGGCGACCTTCTTGAAGCCGCGCCGCACCACAGCTTCCTCGACGATCATCGGCGCCTGGATGTTGTCGCTGGCCGCGTTGCGGAAGATGTAGTTCTCGGGCTGGTCCTTGAACTGCTGAGTGATCAGCGACCCGGTGGCCACGTTGTTCATCACCGGAATCTTCGCGTCCTGGTAGAAGCGCTGCGCAGCCAGGGCCACACCAGTATTGATGAAGCCAACGGTGGCGACGACCTTTTCCTTGTTGATCAGTTCCTGAGCGATCTGCACGCCGCGCTCGTTCTTGGCCTCGTCGTCGCGCTCGACCAGTTCGATCTTGCGGCCGATCACGCCGCCGGCCGCATTGATCTCGTCGACCGCCAGCTTTACGCCGTCGCGCATGCTCACGCCCATCGATGAGGAACCTCCGGTGAACGGGCCGGACAGGCCGATCTTGATTGGTTCAGCCGCATAGGCGTTGCCGAAGTTTGCGCAAGCCAGTGCAATGGCGGCCAGTTTCAGTTTGAAGTTCATGGTGTTTCCCGACGTACCGACATTGTGCCAATTCAGCCCCAACAGAGGCCGAGCCAAGCACTCTACAAGCACTCTAGTGTGTTTGACGCTGGATGATGAAGTGCGCATGGGCGTGAAAACCCGGAGGAAGCCAAGGCCCTCCCGGTGTGGCCAGGGATGTGCACAGTCGCAGCGCGCAGCCGTGCACATCGAAGAAGCCAGCGGTTTCCCTTGCTTCTCTTGCTCAAGTGGGCCAACGCGTTGGGAACAATGACTGGTGTGCGATCGCTTGGGCGCCACGCCTGAAATCTTCCATACCCGCTCATGGCACAGTCCGACACCCAAGATCGCAACCTGCCTGCCTCGGCGCTGCGGCTGAAAAAAGCGCGCGAGGATGGCAATGTGCCCCGCTCACGCGACCTCGGTCACTTCGCGGCGCTGGCCGCCGGCGGTTTCGGTCTGGTCGTGATGGCCCCCACGCTGATCGGCTGGACCCAAGGCGGCCTGATTCGCAGCCTGAGCTTCGATGCCGGCGCACGCCTTGGCCCGTCGGCGATGTTCGAGCGGCTCGCCGACCTCACCGTGATGCTGCTGTGGGTGATCGCCCCGATGGGGCTGTGGATGGTCAGCGTCGGCATCGCCAGTGCGCTCGCGATCGGGGGCTGGAACTGGACCCTGAAGCCGCTGATGCCCAAGGCCACCCCTTTCAATCTGCCTGCGGGCATCAGCCGCCTCTTTGCCAAGCAGCAGGTGATCGACGCACTGAAGGCCACGCTGCTGGCCCTGGTGCTGGGCACCGTGGGCTGCCTGTACCTCTACTTTCACATCGACGAATTCCGCGGTCTGATGGGCATGCCGCTGAAGGCCGGTCTCGCTCAGGCCGGCTCGGCGATGCAAGGCGGCCTGTGGCTGCTGCTCGGCGTTCTGGCTGTTTTTGCGGCGATCGACGCGCCTTTGCAGCGTTACCTGAATGCCAACAAGCTGAAGATGAGCGTGCAGGAAGTGAAGCAGGAACACAAGGAGTCCGAGGGCAGCGATGAGGTCAAGGGACGTCGCCGCCAGCTGATGAGAGAGCTGTCGCGCCGCCGCATGCTGGCCGCGGTGCCCACCGCCGACCTGGTGGTGATGAACCCGACCCACTATGCGGTCGCGCTGAAGTACGACGAAGCGCTGATGGGTGCGCCGCGTGTCGTTGCGAAGGGCGCAGACCTGCTGGCGATGACCATCCGCGACACCGCTCGCACATCCCAGGTTCCGGTGCTGCAGGCACCGGTGCTGGCGCGTGCGCTCTACGCCCACGCCGAACTCGACCGGGAGATCCCGACAGCGCTTTTCGCTGCCGTCGCACAGGTGCTGGCCTATGTCTACCAGCTGCGTGCCGCGATGAGTGGCCGCGGCGCGATGCCAGGCGACTTGCCGGAACTGGTGGTGCCTCCGGAGCTTGATCCTCACAACGCGCCGAAGGAAAACGTCGTCGATTTGGCGTGATGCTGCCG
>CANHOE010000105.1 GCA_947462175.1 Burkholderiales bacterium
CTGGAACGCCGCTACCGCGAGACCGATTCGGCGCTGGTGCGCGAGGACCTCGCGCGCTACCAGAACCCCAAGCCCTGCCCCGATTGCCGTGGCACCCGGCTGCGTCGCGAGGCCCGCCATGTCTTCCTGCAGGGCCTTGACGACGAGATCGGCGAGCCGATCTACCGTGTGGAGCACGGCACGCTGCGTGAGGGCCTGGCCTACTTCGAGCGGCTGCAATTGAAGGGTGCGAAGGCCGAGATTGCCGACAAGGTGATCCGCGAAATCCGCTCGCGGCTGAAGTTCCTGAACGACGTGGGCCTGAACTACCTGAGCCTGGACCGCAGCGCCGACACGCTCAGCGGCGGCGAGTCGCAGCGTATCCGGCTGGCCTCGCAGATCGGCAGCGGACTGACCGGCGTGATGTACGTGCTCGACGAGCCCAGCATTGGCCTGCACCAGCGTGACAACGAGCGGCTGCTCGGCACGCTGCGCCACCTGCGCGACATCGGCAACAGCGTGCTGGTGGTCGAACACGACGAGGACGCCATCCGTGCCGCCGACCACGTGATCGACATGGGCCCGGGCGCCGGTGTGCATGGCGGACGCGTGATGGCGCAGGGCACGCCGGAGGCGGTGGCCGCGAACCCCGCCTCGCTGACCGGCCAGTACCTGTCGCGGGTGTTGCGCATCGAGGTTCCGAAGCGGCGTTCGCCGATCGCCGGTCAGGTGCTGCGGATTGCCAACGCGCGCGGCCACAACCTGAAGAATGTCAGCGTCGAGATCCCGATCGGCCTGCTCACCTGCGTCACCGGCGTCTCAGGCTCAGGCAAGAGCACGCTGGTCAACGACACGCTGTATGCAGCAGTGGCGCGCAAGCTCTACAACAGCCACCTCGAGGCCGCACCACACGATGCGATCGAGGGGCTGGATGCGTTCGACAAGGCGATCAATGTCGACCAGAGCCCGATCGGCCGCACCCCTCGCAGCAACCCGGCCACCTACACCGGCATGTTCACGCCGATTCGCGAGCTGTATGCGGAGATGAATACCGCGAAGGAGCGCGGCTACGGACCGGGCCGCTTCAGCTTCAACGTCAGCGCCTCGGCCGGCGGTGGTCGCTGCGAGGCCTGCCAGGGCGACGGCGTGCTGAAGGTCGAGATGCACTTTCTGCCCGATGTCTATGTCACCTGCGATGTGTGCCAGGGCCAGCGCTACAACCGCGAGACGCTGGAGGTGCTCTACCGCGGCAAGAACATCACCGAGGTGCTGGCGCTCACCGTCGAGGACGCGCACACGCACTTCAGCGCGGTGCCCAACATCGCGCGTCGGCTGCAAACGCTGCTCGATGTGGGCCTGGGCTACATCCGCCTTGGCCAGAGCGCGACCACGCTGTCGGGCGGCGAGGCGCAGCGCGTGAAGCTGGCGCTCGAATTGAGCAAGCGCGACACCGGCCGCACGCTGTATATCCTCGACGAGCCCACCACCGGCCTCCACTTCGCCGACATCGCGCTGCTGCTCAAGGTGCTGCACCAGCTGCGTGACGCAGGCAACACGATCGTCGTGATCGAGCACAACCTCGACGTCATCAAGACGGCCGACTGGCTGATCGACATGGGTCCCGAAGGCGGCGCCGGAGGCGGACAGGTGGTGGTCGTCGGCACGCCGGAGACCGTGGCCGCGCATGCGGGGAGCGACACCGGGCGGTATCTGAAGCCGCTGATCTGACGAATGCGTTGTGCGTTGGTGCGCCCGGCTGGGATCGAACCAGCAACCCCTGCCTTCGGAGGGCAGTACTCTATCCATTGAGCTACGGACGCGACGTCAATGATTGTAGTGGGCACCCCGGAAGGCGCGGCTTTCCGAGCACGACGTCATGCTTCGTGGCGTTTGGATCGTCACCCCCCGGCTTTATACTTGCGCGTTGTGCTGACGTGGTCCGTCACGGGTCACGTCTCCGGTGCCGTTTGGGTTCCGGATCGCGCGAAGCGCGCACGACCTTGACCTGATTTTCAGCATCACCCCCGCGATCCGAGGAATTCATGAGCGACCCCAGCCACTCCCACGACGAAGAAAACCATGAAGGGCCGATCAAGACCCCCAAGCAGCTGATCGTCACGGTGCTGCTGTCCTTTGTTGTTCCAGTGATTGCCATCGTTTTGTTGGCCAGCTTCGTGACTGCCAACAAGAAGCCCTCGGCTGGCAGCGATGCCCTCACCGCCGAGTCCATCGCACGCCGCATCGCACCGATCGGCGCGGTCACTGTCAAGGACGTGGCCAACCCTGCATCCTGGAAGACCGGTGAGCAGGTGTTTGCCGCGCAATGCTCGGCCTGCCATACGGCGGGTCTGGCCGGTGCGCCCAAGTTTGGCGATGCCGCCGCCTGGGCGCCGCGCAACGCACAGGGGTACGACGTCCTGCTGACCAGCGCGCTGAAAGGCAAGAACGCCATGGGCGCCCAAGGCGGTGGTGACTTCAGCGACATCGAGATTGGGCGTGCGGTCGTCTACATGGCCAACAAGGGCGGTGCGAGTTTCGCAGAGCCTGCCGCGCCCACTGCACCGACCGCGGAGGCTGCGCCTGCGCCGGCGGCCGAACCTGTTGCTGCGGCCCCGGCGCCTGCCGAGGTGAAGCCAGCCGAGCCAGCACCCGTTGTCGTGGCGGCTGCGGCAGTACCTGCTGCCGCAGCCACCACGGCGGTTCCAGCCCTTTACACCCAGGCCTGCTCGGTCTGCCACGGAGCTGGTATCGCAGGCGCACCGAAGCTGGGCGACAAGGCCGCCTGGGCGCCGCGCCTGGCGCAGGGCATTGATGGCTTGACGGCCAATGCCATCAAGGGCAAGAACGCCATGCCACCGCGCGGTGGCTCGCAAGGCAGTGATGCCGACATCAAGGCGGTGGTGACCTACATGGTCAACGCCGTCAAGTAAGCGCCAGCCGCACTAAAGAAAAGCCGACCCGAGGGTCGGCTTTTTCATGGCTGTGCTGCAGAGGGAAAAGAGAGCTCACGCTGGTGTGACGACTGCATCTGAAGCGCGAAGTGGCTCGTTGTGGTGTCAGCGCATTGCTCCATGGCGCGTCGGATTCCGCTTTCCATCCACTCACTCGGTTGCGGAGTAACCGCCCACGAAGTCAGCCCTCACCGGTGTTGCCTTGCGCGCCACCAGCCTGTGCGCCAGCAGGTGGCGCACGAAGCCGACTCTTTGTGCTATGGCAGCGGGGGCGCAGCATCCGATGCCGGGCTCAGCCGGTATCGAAATCGTGCGGGCAGGTCGGCGAACTCCGTGTCGCCGACCTGCCACAGCCCTTGCTCAATGGCGTCGGCAGCGGTTTCCATGTCCAGCGTGTGCACCAGGCCCAAGCCGAGGTCGGTGGCGATGAACAAGCGACCCTGCTCATCAAGCCAGGCCGAGTCGTATTGCGCCAGCGCTCCACTGTGGCTGCGCAACACGACGAAGGGGTCTGCACCTTTGCGCTGCAGCCGCCAGACCCACGGCGCGGCTTCCAGCTCGACATACACGCGCTGGGGCCCGTTCTGGAAGTACCAAGCGCCAGCCTCGTCGCAGGCGTAATTGCGCTCGATGAACTCGCGCAGCCCGACATGCTCGAGGCGGCTGCCCTTGGGACGCGGAAATCGGCCGGCGGCCTGAACTGGGTCATCGCGCAGGTACCAGTCGCCGCGCGCATCCAGCCCCAGCCAGCCGCGGCAGTGCGGTACGTTCGGCCATTTCGCGAGCGCCGCAGCGACGGTGTCGTCCATGGCTGATGGTCGCCGATTCAGCTGCCGTGCGCGCGCAGCCAGCGCATGATCTGTTCGGGCATGGCTTCCAGGCGCCCGGGGAAAGCGCCGCTGGCGAACCCGGCATGCCCGCCGCGCGCCGGCTGCCACAGGGTCACATGGCGTCCGACCTCCTGGGGGCTTGGCAATGACGCAGCTGGCACGAAGGGGTCGTTGCGCGCGTTGATCACCAAGGTCGGGATGCGGATCCGATGCAAATGCGGTTTGGCCGAGCCGCGATGCCAGTAGTCGTCGGTGTTGCGAAAGCCATGCACCGGTGCGGTGTAGAGGTTGTCGAAGTCGTACAGATCGCCAGCCGCCAGCATCTTGTCGCGGTCGAACAGGCCCGGATGGCTTTTCAGCTTCAGCAGCGCTTTCGGGCGCAGGGAGCGCATGAACATGCGGGTGTAAACGAGGCGGTTGAAGCCGTGACCGATCGCATGCCCACCGGCGGCGAGATCGATCGGTGACGACACCGCCGCTACCGCACTGACCGTGCCTTCGGCGGTCTCGCCTGCTTCCTCAGCCCAACGTAACAAGGCATTGCCGCCGAGTGAGATGCCCACTGCCAGCCGGGGCCCGGCGTGCAGTGCACGGAAGCGTTCGAGGATCCAGCCGATCTCTTCGAAATCGCCTGAGTGATAGGCGCGTGCGGTCAGGTTGGGCTCGCCGGAACAACCACGGAAATGCGGCACCGCATAGCGCCAGCCCAGTCGCTGCGCAACTCGCGCATACGCACGTGCATAGTGACTGGACGACGAGCCTTCAAGGCCGTGGAAAAGGATCAGCAAGGGCGCTGTGGGATCGCTCGCGCTCGCCTCGGATTCGAGCCAGTCGACATCGATGAAGTCGGCGTCCGGCGTAGTCCAGCGCTCGCGCTGATAGTGCGGCTGGGGTCCGTCGATGCGCTTGCACACCAGCGCCGGCCAGATCGACTGCAGGTTGCCGCCGATCGCGCCATCGCCCAGCAGCCATCCGGGCGAGCGGTGCCACAAGCCGTCTGGAATCAATGCAGCACGGGGCTCGATTCGAGGACTTCCTGTTCTTCGCGTGTTGTGCCCGGGCTGGCGTGGTGAGCGACGAGCCGCCAGCCTAGCGCGGTCTTCACGTACACATTGGTCGCGACGACCCAGGCCGATTGGCGGCCCTTGTCGGTGTACACCTGCACTCGCTCGAGCACGCTGTGCACCGAGCTGAAGTGCGAGTCGACCCGCCGGACTTTCTCGGGGTGGACATCGAGTGGACCTTTCGCGAAGATGCCTGCGAAGCTCTCCCGGATCACGCCCACGCCGATCAGGCGCGGGCCACCGGGATGCACACAGTAGACGTCTTCTTCATCGCTCCACACCGACATGAACCGATCCAGGTCGGCGTGCTGCATCGCTTCATAGAACTGTTGCTCTGCCTCGTCGGGAGAGGACAGCGCCATCACAGAGGGTTTTGGAGAGTTCATTCCACATTCCTATTCAGCACGCGAGCTGAAAGGTTCCAGTCAGCCAACCGACATTTCATTGTACGAAGCCCATAGAAGTCGCCCGCTCATGCCCACCACCCCTCCCGACTGGCCCGAAAAAAGCCGTGATCTGTCGCGACTGCTCTCGCGGGCAGGCCTTGGCGATCGTGCGGCTTTTGCGACGCTCTACGAGCGCACCAGCCCGCATCTGTTCGCCGTGGTGTTGCGTATCAATCGGGACCGCGGGCAGGCAGAAGATGTGATCCAAGAGGTGTATGTCAATGTCTGGCGTACCGCGAGGACCTTCGACGCAGTGCAAAGCCAACCGCTGACCTGGTTGACCAGCATTGCCCGGAACCGGGCGATCGACAGCCTGCGGCGCGCGTCCACGCAGCCGCAGGTTCAATCCCATCTCACCTCAGACGAACATTCCAGCGACGTGTACGACAACATACCCGCCCCCGCAGCCGGGCCGCTCGAAATGCTCAGCAAGGCATCTGACGCCCGCGAACTGTCGCATTGCATGGAGGGCCTGAGCGCGCAGCAGCGTCAAAGCGTGGCCCTCGCGTTCTACGACGGACTCACCCACGCCGAAGTGGCGCGCCACCTAGGCCAGCCGCTGGGTACGGTGAAGTCCTGGGTGCGTCGCGCGCTGGCGGCCTTGAAGGGTTGCCTGGACCAGGCCAGGCTTCGCGATGAACGAGACGTTGAGGCGGTGCGCTGAGATGGATTACAGCCGTCCCGAATGGGCCGATCGCATCGCCGCTGAGTACGTCAGCGGCACGCTGCGGGGTGGGGCGAGGCGCCGCGTCGACCAGTTGCTGCCCGCCCACCCGGTGTTGCGCGAAGCGGTCCAGCGCTGGGAGGCGGCCCTGATGCCGCTGACCACCAGCGTGGTGCCCCAAGCGCCGTCGCCGGCCGTATGGAAGCGCATCGTCTCGCGCATTGGCGGCGCGCCGGTCGTGGTGCCGGACACACCTTGGTGGTCGAACCTGTCGCTGCTGCGTACGTTGTCGTTCCTGTCGGTGGTGGCGGTCGTTGGCCTGGCGGCCCTGGTGTCGAATCCGCCGCCCGCACAGCCACCGCTGATCGTGGTGCTGAACTCGACCGCGCCGACCGACACCTTGCCAGCCGGAACAGCCGTTCCGCCGGCGATCATCGCCAGCATCAGTGGCGACCGCAAAGCCGTCGTGACCCGCACCTTGGCCGATGTCGGCGTCCAGCCTGATCGCACCCTTGAACTGTGGGCCATTCCCGGCAGTGGCGCGCCGCGCTCGCTGGGCTTGATCGCTGCGTCGGGTGCCAGCGTGGTCAAGCGCAGCAAGGTGCCGCCTGGCACCGCAGCCTTGGCGGTGAGCCTTGAACCTGTTGGCGGTTCGACCACTGGCGCACCGACCGGCCCCGTGCTTTACGTCGGCAAGCTGGCGCTATGAGTGGTGGCCCCTGGGTTGGGGCTTACGGGAAGGAACACGCTGAAAGTTGAGCCCTCGCCCAGGGTGCTCTCGACGTCAAGGCGACCTGACATCAACTGAATCAGGCCGCGCGTCACCGCCAGGCCGATCCCGGTACCCTCGATCGTGCTGTGACGGTGATCAAGTCGGTTGAACGGCTCGCCCAGCGTGGGCAGCTGCGCTTGGGAGATGCCGACACCCGTGTCGATGACCTGCACGCGCACCCCGTCGGTCCTTGACTCTGCCAGCACCCGCACCGTGCCTTCGGGTCGGTTGTACTTGATGGCGTTGCAGACCAGGTTGAGCACCACCTGACGCAATCTCGTCGCGTCGGCGTACACCGTCAGTGACGGTCTGGCCTCGATCGGCAACAGGCGCACTGACGCAGCGTCGGCGAGCGGGTGCAGCATGTCCATGCATTCGGCCAACAACGCCGGTAACTGCACTTCCGCGCAGTCGAGCGCAAGCTGTCCTGACTCGATGCGTGTGAGATCCAGCAACTCGCTGATCATCTGCAGCAGGTGGTCGCCGGCTTCGTGGATCAGCGCCACCCGACGGCGCTGGTTGGGCGACAGCGGGTCGCTTTCGTCGATTTGCAGCAGCTGCGCGAAGCCCATCACCGCATTCAGCGGCGTGCGCAGCTCGTGGCTCATGTGCGACAGGAACTCGGTCTTGGCCCGATTGGCCGCCTCGGCCATGGCGGCCGATTGGCGTGCCAGCTGCAACTCATGAACTTCGGTGGAGTCTTCAAAGTAGCCGTACCACAGCACGCCGCCGTCACTTTCGCGCTGGGGCGTCGAGGTGCCGGTCATCCAGCGCAGCACGCCGTCAGGGCGACGCAGCCGGAAGTCGAATCGCCAGGGCGTGAGCGTGCGAGCAGAGTGCTTCATCGCTGCGATGGTCGGGCCGTAATGCTCGCGCTCGATCATTCGCAACACGGCAGCCCCATCGCGCATCACCTCGCTGGCTGTCAGACCCAGCACGTCGAAACAGCTCTCGCTGACGTAGCAGAACGCGCCGTCGCCCTCACCGTTGTGGCGGTACTGGTAGATCACGCCGGGCACATGGCGTGCTGTTTCGCTCAGCTGCGCAGCGATGGCCAGCGCACGGTTCTCGGCCTGGCGGCGCTGAGTGACATCGACCAAGGTGCCAACCACGCGCAGAGGCCGTCCGTCTGCGCTCCACTCGACGATTCGACCGCGTTCTGCGATCCATCGCCACTGGCCGTCCTTTGTCCGAGCGCGGTATTCGTGCTCGTAATTGGGCAGCTCGCCGCGGGCATGGCGCAGGTACTGCTCGTCGTTTTCTGCGCAGTCGTCCGGGTGTATCAGAAGGTTCCAGGCCTGCTGGGTCAGCCGACCTTCCTCCGGGCCATAGCCCAGCAGGTTCATATCGGAGTCAACGCCCGAGATCAAATCGGTTTGAGGGTTCCACTCCCACACGGAGGTGCCGGCGCCGATCAACGCGGCGCGCACCAGGGTTTCGTAATCGCGTCCTGCAGGATCGCTGTCGTGGCTCACGGTGCCCCTTACGGCTGCTGCCGTCGTTTGCCTCGGTGTGCGTTCAATGCGCGTGGATCTTTTCGCCCGCCTTCAGCGAGTAGACGGTACCGCAATAGGGGCACTTTCCCGAGCCGGTAGTGACCACATCAATGAACACCTTCGGGTGATTGCTCCACAGCGGCATCTTCGGGTTC